>JAGDMX010000137.1 GCA_017860725.1 Chloroflexota bacterium
CGCAACGAGTTCTTTCGCGTGTTTGAAACCGCCAAGTTCATGGAGCCGATCGCGCGCAACCGGCGCAACAGCGATATGCTCAAAGAAAAAACCTTGGTGACCGCTTTTTACCAGCCCAGCACTCGCACCCGGTTGGCTCACGAAGCTGCCATGCATCGCCTGGGCGGTCATGTCACCGGTTTCTCGGATGCAAAGATGACCCGAGCCGGCGACTTTTACCAGGAATCGATCAAGGATACCGTCAAAATGCTCGAGTTCTACGGTGATGTGATTGTTATGCGCCATTTTCAGCAAGGCGCTCCGCACGAAGCTGCCAAATGGGCTTCTGTGCCGATCATTAACGGCGGTGATGGCTGGGGTGAACACCCCACCCAAATCCTGACGGATCTGTACACGGTCCTGGTAGAGAAAGGCCGAATTGATGGTTTGAAATGGCTGGCGGTCGGCGACATGCGCATGCGCACCATGCACTCCCTGGGTTATGCCCTCACTCAGTTTGACTGCCCGATCACTTTCGTCTCACCCCCCGAAATGTCTCTCACCCCGGAGTTCAAGGCTGAGCTCAAGCAGTACAGCCTGGACTTCAAAGAGGTCGAGCATGTCGAGCAGGCCATTAGTGAGGCGGATGTTATCCTGGTAGAGCCCGTCGTACAACCCGATTACACCAAATCGCGCGACGAGCGCAGCGGTAGTGTCGATTTAACCCCGGCCAATTACAAAATCACCCGCCAGCTACTGGAGACCAAGGCCAAGCCGGATGCAATCCTGCTGCACTCACTGCCGCGTATGGATGAAATTCCGACCGATGTAGATATCACCCGCTGGTCTCGCTACTGGCAAGAAGCTTTCAACGGGGTGGTGATGCGCATGGCGCTACTGGGCCTGGTCTTGGGCGTTATGGAATAAACCGACATAGATTGCATAGGAGATACTTGAATGCAAACCGACCTGAGAAACCGGGATTTGATCGGCGATCTCGACTTCAGCAAAGAGGAAGTCGAGACCGTGATGGATGTTGCTTTTGATCTCAAGCGCAAGCGTGCCCTGGGTGAGTCGCATGCTTACCTGCGCGATAAAGTCCTGGCGATGCTGTTCTTTTTCTCCAGCACGCGCACCCGTGGCTCTTTTGAGGCAGGCATGGCTCAACTGGGTGGTCACGCCGCCTTCATCGAGAGCAAAACTACCCAAATCGCGCATGGCGATACACCTAAAGAAATCGGCGAGATTTTCGGGCGCTATTTCGATGGGATCGCCATCCGGCACGTAGATTGGGGCGTGGGAAACGGCTACTTGAACGCGGTGGCTAAGGCTTCACGCGTCCCGATTTTAAATATGCAGTGCGATATTTATCACCCCTTCCAGTGCCTGGCAGACCTGATGACGATTATCGAGAAGAAAGGCCGTGATCTACGCCGCAAGAAGATGGTCGTCTCCTGGGCTTATGCTGCCTCGTACCAGAAGCCAATGTCTGTGCCCCAGTCCCTGGTATTACAAATGCCCCGCTTTGGAATGGATGTGGTGCTGGCGCACCCACCGGAATTCAAGCTCATGCCGGATATTATGGAGCAGGCGCAGGAACAAGCGCGTAAATTCGGCACTGGCTTTGAAGTAGTAGATGACATGGAAGCGGCCTTCAAAGATGCTGATATAGTCTATGCGAAATCCTGGGGTGCGATGGTGCACACCCCCGACCCGGAAGAAGGCGCCAAGATCATCAAGAAATACGAGCATTGGATCACCGACGAGCGTAAGTTGGCGCTGGCCAAGCCGGATGCAATCTATATGCACCCACTACCCGCCGACCGGAACATCGAAGTCACCGACGGCGTGATGGACGGCCCGCACTCTGTGGTTTATGACGAAGCCGAAAACCGCATGCATGCCCAAAAAGGGGTCATGGCTCTCACCATGCGCTAGATTTAAGGGAATGAGGTACAGCAGATGAGTAATCCAGAGAAAAAAGTAGCCGTCGTCGCTATCGGCGGGAATTCGCTGATCAAAGACAAGGATCACCAGACGGTTGAGGACCAGTATCAAGCCGCCAAAGAGACTACCTATCATATCGCCGACATGATCGAGGCCGGCTGGGATGTGGTGATTGGGCATGGAAATGGCCCTCAGGTCGGCTTTATCCTGCGGCGCTCAGAGATCGCCGCAAAGGTTGAAGGCATGCATGAAGTTCCCTTGGATGTGTGCGGCGCCGATAGTCAGGGTGCCATCGGCTACGCCTTGCAGCAAACCCTGCAAAACGAGCTTTATCGCCGCGGCATCACGAAGAACGTTGCTACAGTCGTCACTCAGGTGCTGGTAGACCACCACGATAAAGCCTTCCAGAATCCGACCAAGCCCATCGGCGGTTTCATGGACGAGGCTGAAGCCAAGCGCCGAGCACACGATATGGATTGGTCCGTTGTCGAAGATGCCGGGCGTGGCTGGCGGCGAGTAGTCGCATCGCCGTTGCCGAAAGAGATTGTTGAGCTGGCATCCATTCATGCCCTCATCAATGCTGGTGTCGTAGTGATTGGAGTAGGTGGTGGCGGCATCCCCGTGATCGATGCAGGTAATGGCGCGTATGCCGGGACTGCGGCGGTGATTGATAAGGATTATGCCAGCAGCCTGCTGGCTCAAAAGATCAATGCCGACCTTTTCCTCATCTCTACTGCGGTAGAAAAGGTGATGCTCAACTTTGGCAAACCAGATCAGAAGGCAATCGATCGGATGACCGTCTCAGAAGCCAAGGGTTACCTGGCGGAAGGCAAACATTTCGCCAAGGGTTCGATGGCACCCAAGATCCAGGCAATCATCTGGTACATGGAATCCGGTGGCAAGGCCGCCTTGATCACGAACCCACAGAATATCGGCCGCGCCCTGCGAGGCGAGACCGGTACCTGGATCCTACCGGATTAAAATCATCAAGGGGATGAACCTAATGGGTTCATCCCCTTTTTGCTTTATTTTCGAAATTATCGTCTATAATTTGTCGCAGCACCTGAATAGCTCGCATCGATTTGTACGTTGAAGGTTATCGCTCTGTTTTACCGGTTGTAACAACACTACACTAACAGGAGATGACCATGCAACAATCCTGGTGGCGCAAGCCGAAATACTGGCTTGGCCCGCTTATGCCAGTCCTGGCAGTAATTGCGGCCCTCATCGCAGGCGCGGTGATGCTGGTGTTGCTGGGTGTTAATCCGTTCGTTGCTTATGCCGCACTGGTTGATGGGGCGTTCGGCAGCCCAAACTCAATCGCGGATACGTTTGTTAAAGCGACGCCCCTGCTGCTGGTCGGTGCCGGTATCTGCATCGCCTTCCGCGGTGGCGTGATCAACGTTGGGGGTGAAGGCCAGCTTATCGTGGGAGCGTTGGCCGCAAGCGTAGCTGCCCTTTATTTGGGAGATCTTCCCGGTTGGCTGTTGATCACGATCTGCTTGATCCTGGGCTTTCTGGGCGGCGCAGCCTGGGGCGCAATCCCAGGGGCGCTCAAAGCCTACTTGAACGTCAACGAAATTCTCACCACCATCATGCTGAATGCAATCGCCATCCAGGGCATGAACTTCCTGTTGAGCGGTCCGCTGATGGATCCGATGCAGGTTACGGCAGGCTCCTTTATCCCTCAAACTGCACGCTTTCCCATCTCGATCGATCTACCACGACTGGTGCCAACCCGGCTGCATGCCGGGGTACTGCTGGCAGTGGTCGCGGCAATCCTGGTATGGCTGCTCCTTTGGCGTACAACGATTGGCTTTCGCATTCGCGCCGTGGGTCTAAGCCCCAAGGCCGCCCGCCGAGCCGGCATCCGGGTTGAGCGCTATGCGATGCTGGCATTGATCTTAAGCGGAGCGCTGGCTGGACTGGCAGGGGCAGTCCAGGTGCTCGGTGTAAACCACCGCATGTTTACCGATGGATCTGCGGCGGGATTTACGGGTAACGCCGGATTTAACGGCATTGTCGCAGCTCTATTCGGTCAGCTCCACCCCATCGGTACCATCCCAGCATCCTTCTTTTTTGGAGCACTGCTGGTCGGCGCCAATAAGATGCAACGGGTGACCCAGGTACCCACCTCGATGATCATCGCCTTAAATGGTTTGTTAGTGATCTTTGTCGTCAGCAGCGAAATCTGGCGACGAAGGTTAGCTCGCCAGCGGGAGATGGAGGAAGTAGCGCAGGTGCTACAACCGGCGTCAGCAAGCGAGGAGGCGAGCGAAGGATGATCAGCGATCTGTTCACCCCCATGGTGATCATCGGCATTCTGGCTTCCGGCATCCGCCTGGCAACGCCATACCTGTATGCCACGATCGGTGAAACCTTCGGCCAGCTCAGCGGCGTGCTAAACCTGGGTGTAGATGGAATTATGTTGATGGGGGCTTTCTCCGGCTTTTATGTAACCTACATGACCGACAACTATTGGCTGGGGTTACTGGCTGCCATCCTGACTGGGGCTCTTATGGGGCTGATGATGGCCTTCATCAGCGTGACATTGAAGTCGGAGCAAGGCATCAGCGGCATCGGCTTGTATCTATTTGGCCTGGGCTTGAGCGACTTGCTTTTCCAGGTCAGTCTAGGGACGGTCAAGACGGTCAGCGGCTTTCCTCCAATTGATATCCCCATCCTCTCCGATATCCCGGTGATCGGTCCAATATTTTTCCAGCAAAACCTGCTGGTATATGGCGCCTATCTCATGGTGCCAATAGCCACTTTCATCCTGAATAAAACTACCTGGGGTCTGAAGATCAAGTCGGTGGGCCAGAACCCCGCCGCAGCGGATGCCCTGGGGGTCAGCGTCACTGCCGTGCGCTATGCCACGGTCACGCTGGGCGGGATTTTCTCCGGAGTTGCCGGCGCCTCGCTTTCGATTGCTTTACTGAACGTGTTTCAACAGAACCTTACCTCGGGCATGGGGTTCATCGCGGTGGCGCTGGTTTATTTCGGCGGCTGGCGACCGATCGGTATGCTGTGGGGTTCCCTGTTATTCAGCTCGGTCAACGCATTGCAGCTGTGGGTTCAGACTCTGGGTCTGCCCATCCCATCGGACTTTGCCACGATGATGCCCTACGTGCTCACGATCCTGGCGTTGATTTTTGCAGTGCGCAAGGTCAGCGTGCCGGCGGCTTTAACCAAGATTTTCGAACGGGGTGAAGGTTAACCCCCATCTGGATGGGAAGACTGGTAATATTACGATCAGCACCTATTCGAAAAATCATTGGCGGGTATGGAAACCTGCCCTACGAGGGTCGGCTTTCCCCCGTAGGGCGGCTAGCTATAGCCGCCGGAATCACCGGATAGGTTATTATGGAGGTGTCAAAACATCTGATAAACTGATTGCACGCGATCACTAGACTATGATGAAAAATTTTGAGAGGAGAGATTGATATGAAAAAAGTTACTATCTTTGTAAGCCTGCTACTGGTGGCGGCATTTCTGCTGGCCGCCTGCGGCGGAGGTGCTACTGAGACGACCGAAGCTCCCGAAGCTCCACCTACGGAAGTAGCTGCCGAGCCGTTTAAGGTAGCGGTGGTCATGCCCAGCTCCATCAGCGATCTGGCATTCAGCCAGAGCATGTACGATGCGCTGGTCGCCATCCAAAATGAGATGGGTGCGGAAAATTTCGAGTTTGTTTACACCGATGGCATGTTTGTGGTTGATGACGCCGCCGCGGCCATACGAGACTATGCCAGCCAGGGTTATAACCTGGTCATTGCCCACGGCTCGCAGTATGGCAGCTCGCTGGTCGAGATCGCTCCGGACTTCCCCGAAACCAGCTTTGCCCACGGCACTACAGTCGACACCTTTACCGACCAGGGCATTACCAATGTGTTCGCCTATGAAGCCCGCTCCGAAGAAGGCGGCTACGTCAACGGCGTCATGGCGGCCCTGCTCTCCGCCAGCAATATAATCGGTGTGGTCGGCCCAATCGAAACCGGTGACGCAAAGCTGTACGTGGACGGCTTCAAAGCCGGTGTACTGGCCACCAAACCGGATGCCCAGGTAAATGTGAACTGGACCGGCTCCTTCAGCGATGTGGCCCTGGCATCAGAAGCTGCCCAGACCCACGTCAATGCCGGCGCCGATGCCTTGACCGGCACCGCCCAGATGGTCGTGGGTGCTGTCGGCGTGGCCAAGGAGAAGGGAGTTGCCTGGTTTGCAACACAATCCAACCAGGAGTCCCTGGCTCCAGAGATCGTGGTTGCCAGCCAGGTTTACAAATGGGATGTAGTTCTCAAGCAAATCATCGACCTGATCAACCAGGGTACCCTGGGTGGTCAGAGCTTCGTGATTGACCTGGAAAATAAAGGCGAAGTGATCGAATACAACGCCGGATATGCATTGCCCGAGGATGTCAAAGCTGCTGCGGAAGCGGCTATCCAGGGCATCATCGACGGCACCATCACGCCTTTACCGTAATCCGTCCAGCCTGGCGAGGGCCAACAGGCTCTCGCCAGGTTATTCTGACCGCCGGAAATCTACATGATTGAGAGCGAATCGCGACGCATCCAAAGAGTTGAGCTGCGCGGGATCACCAAGCGCTTTCCAGGCGTGGTAGCCAACGACCAGATCCATTTCGATATCCATTCTGGTGAGGTGCATGCCCTGCTGGGTGAGAACGGCGCCGGTAAAACGACCCTGATGCGCATCCTGTACGGTTTATACCAGCCGGATGAAGGTCAGATCTTAATCAACGATGCACCGGTGTCGATCCACTCCCCGGCAGACTCAATCCGCCTGGGCCTGGGGATGATCCACCAGCATTTTATGCT
>JAGDMX010000138.1 GCA_017860725.1 Chloroflexota bacterium
CGTTTCTTTATAAACTTATCTTTGCTCGAACGGTGAAATTACCCGAGGAAACAAAGATCAAAAACACACTCCTCGTGGCATTTGGATTGTCAATCATCCTACAGAATCTCGCTCTCCGCTTTTGGACTGCTGATGAGCGTGGAATCTCGACAGAATTCCTTAGAACATCTTTTACCGTCCTTGGAATACGCTTTCCAGTTGTCAAGTTAGCCAATTTAGTTATTGCCGTCTTCTTCCTGGTTGCTCTTCAACTTTTCTTAAGAAAGACATACATTGGTAAAGCTATACGGGCAACCGTACAAAATTGGGAAGCTGCCTACTTAATGGGGATTGATATTCATAAAGTATATCTGTTATCTTTTGCCATCGGTGCAGCGCTGGCCGCGGTAGCTGGGACGCTGGTTACTTTAAACTTTTCGATCCAGCCTAACATGGGACTCAATTGGACACTCAAAGCCCTGATTGTGATGGTCTTGGGGGGATTGGGCAGCATCCCGGGGACCTTCATTGGAGGACTTGTTTTAGGAGTAACCGAATCAGCTACCTCCTATTTCATCAGTAGTAATTATCGGGAGATAGCTGGTCTTGTTCTTTTTCTCCTTGTTTTGATTTTCAGACCCCAAGGATTGTTGGGGGCAAAAGAAGCGTAGCCGATGAATAAAAAACAAATCGTATCCAGTTCGCTTCTCTTAATCGCCATTATCCTTTTGGCACTGCTCCCGTTAATGACAAAGAAAAATAGCACCATCAATTTAGTAATTTTGCTACTCCTCTATATGACTCTTGCTTCAAGCTGGAATATCCTGGGTGGTTATACCGGACAAACCAACCTTGGACATGCTGCTTTCTTTGGTATTGGGTCATTAATTACTCGTTTGTTGTGGATTGGCGGTATCCCCTTTTCAATTGCTTTCCTGGCTGGAGGAATTGGGGCAGTAGCTCTGGCGCTCCTGATCGGAATCCCGGCCTTTAAATTAAGAGGCGTATATTTTGCCATCGGCACCTTAGCATTGGCGCAAATACTCAACCTTACGGTTAGCAACATATTTCCCGAGATGTCTTACAATCCCAACCTCGCTGATTATCAATTGATGCCCAGGTACTATTTATTCCTGGTTTTAGCTATCCTGACCATCGGTTCGGCATATTTCCTGGTTAACTCAAAGTGGGGATTGGGCATGATGGCTGTTCGAGAAGGAGAGGATGCTGCCGAATCTCTCGGAATCAGTGCTCTGAAACACAAACTGCTTGCTCTATCGGTAAGTGCTTTCTTTGCTGGTTTGGTTGGAGGCGCTTTCGCCTACTACCATGTCAGCTATTACCTCTCCATGCCTTTCGGTCCCGAATGGACTTTTGACCCCATGATGATGGCTTATATCGGAGGCACAGGCACTATTATTGGTCCAATCATTGGAGCGGTATTTTTTGTCGGTCTGAAGCAGTTCCTGGTTTGGAATGTGGGCGAATATCATTTGATCATCTTTGGCACTTTGTTCATCTTGATCGTTCTCTTTCTTCCCGGTGGTCTTGTTGAGGCATGGAATAAATCCAGAAGATTACTCCAATCTCGAACAGGGCAGAAAAAAAACAGGGTTGTTCCTATTACCTGAGAACCGGAATCTGGGGTAAACACTTAAGCTTAAAGAAAGGAGCACCTTATTGACGTGATCGTCCCAATCACTCTCTCATGTGAAAAATTTTAATGTGACCACAAGATAAGATAACAGGAAGGAGAATAAACCATGAAAGCCAAAATGTCTTTTGTAGCAGCAGTGCTTCTAATCAGTTTGATGCTGGCCAGTTGTGCACCCGCAGCGACACCGGTAGCGCCAGTAGCTACGACGGTTCCCGAGGTCACTGAGCCAACTGTGGTGAGCATCCCAACCGAAGTTGCTCCAGCGGCCACCGAGGTTGTTGAACCAGCCGTGGTGAGCACACCCACGAAGGAATACCCACCTGCACCGGAATATATTGAGATCGGGGCCTCAATTCCCTTAACAGGAAAATTTGGCTCCCTTGGCAGCCAGGTAAAAGTTGGCTATGACTATGCCATCGATGCGATTAACGCCGATGGAGGGGTGTATGTAGAAGAGTATGGCAAGAAAATCCCGTTACGGCTTACTTCCTACGACGACGAATCAGATCCTACGAAAGCCGTCAGCAACCTGGAAAATGTGTTCTCCGAGCAGAATGTAGTGGCCTACCTAGGCGGGGCGGCCAGCGGCATGCATGCTGCCACCACGGCTATTGCAGAAAAGAACAAGGTTCCCTATTGCGGCGTGTCTTTCGCCTGGTGGAATATCCATCAACGCGGTTACAAGTACCTGTTCTCGCCGTTTCCCAAGTCTCCCGACCAGGCCCGGGATGTATATATGGCTCTAAATGAACTGGTCCCCGCCGATCAGAAACCGACCAAGATTGCCATATTCCAGGAGAAGACTGACTGGGGAAATGAATTAGGCGGTTTGTTCAAGGCGGATGCCAAGCCTGCCGGGTATGATGTTGTGTATTATGGTGAATATGCCCCCGGTACAACCGATTTCTCGACCTTAATCCTGGATGCTAAGGCTGCAGGGGCAGACATGCTCCTGGGCATGCCCAGCACTCCGGATGGCATGGCGATCATCAAACAAATGAGTGAGCTGGGCTGGGCGCCTAAGTTCACCATGCTGGTCAGAGCTCCAGATGCAGCCACCTGGGGAGAATCTCTGGGTACAGCCGGGGATTATGTAACGATGTTTGCTGGTTGGCATTCCGGCGAGAAATTCCCAGGTGTGGCAGAAATCAATACCAAGCACGAGGCTGAGTTTGGAAGACCGGCTGATATCCTTGTCGGACCAGCTTATGCCTGTGTTCAGACTTTGGCTGATTCAATCCAAAGAGCTGGCACACTGGACCGCGATGCAATCCGGGATGCCATGGCCAAGACCGATATGGAGACCGTCATCGGTCCGGTGACTTACAATGCTGATGGCACCGGCAATGTTTTGAACCCACTTGTCCAGTGGCAAAACGGGAAGATGGAACTGGTCTGGCCAGTCGATCAAAAGACTGCTGACCTCCAATACCCTGCTCCGCCGTTTGATCAGCGGTAAGAAAAGATATTCTATGCTCGTGATTGGGCGGTTACGCCGCCCAATCACGAGCTATCTACAATAAATTTTTCAATTGAATAAGGAGAATGAGCATGAATAAACCATTGTATATTCTTATGGCAATCTTCGTGATTGTCTCGATCGGCCTTTCGGCTTGCGCGTCTGCACCAACTGCCGCGCCAACTGTGGTGCCAACTACAGCGCCTGCCGCCGAAGCTCCTGCTGCTGGCCCGACCGACATCAAAGGCATGAAGGCGTGCTACTTGATCCCAGCTCTTTCCAATACGTTCCTGAATAACCTGGCGAATTCTGTTAAGACAAAAGCCGCAGCCGACGGCGTCGAAGTTTCGGTTTACGGCGCTGATGAAGGTGGCGCGACCCAGCAATTCAGCCAGATCGAGAACTGTATTTCCATGGGCGTCAAGGCCATGATCGTGATGGCGCCCGGCTCGATTCAGAACGTGCTGCCTGCGGTTGAGGAAGCCAAGAAAGCTGGCATCAAGGTGATCGGTGTTCCGCCTGGAGATCTGGAACCCTTCGATGCGATCATGCACACCGACCAACTCGAAGACGGCACGAAGATGGCCGAGATGGCTTGCGATTTCATCAATAAAACGTATCCAGATGCCGCTGATAAAGGTGTGGACGTGGCAATCATCGGCAACGACACCGGTGATCTGCAAATGAAACTGCGGGCCGATGGCATGCGCACGATTTCGGACAAATGCCCTAAAGCTAATGTGGTGCAGTTCCTCGATCTAGCCGATGAGAGTATTACTGCCACTGCTTCCGCTGCTGAAAACATCCTGACAGCCCACCCGAACGTAAAGGTTTTCTTGGTGCAGGCCAGTGCGGGCGCCCAGGGCGTGTCCCAGACCATCAAAGCCCTGCCGGGTGTCGACGTCTCGAAATACGGCGTCTTTGCAGGCGACATGGATCCGACTATGATCGATACCGTGAAAAGCTGCAAGGATCCCTATAAAGGACTAGTGGCGATCGGCGGCACAAACCTTGACCAGGCCACGTATGATTTGCTTAAGAAGGTCATGCAGGGTGTAGAATACCCGAAGATCACCAACGATGTGTTGGAGAAGATCTTTTGCGAAGTTAAATAAGCATTCTAAAACGAGATTCAATGCTTATCGTTGTGAGGGGAGCCTTGCTCCCCACACAACACAAACGAGGCGACCAAGGGCATGAATACCAAGGTTGTTTTATCTCTGAAAGACCTGACCAAAAGATATCCCGGCGTGCTGGCGCTAAATCATGTTTCTTTTGATCTGCTGGAGGGGGAAGTGCATGCCTTGCTGGGGGAAAATGGCGCTGGGAAATCCACTTTGATTAAGGCTGTTGCAGGAGCGATCGATCTGGATGGCGGGATTATTACAGTAGACGGGCAGGATTATTCAAAGATGACTCCACATCTCTCGAGAAGCCTGGGGATCGAGGTCATTTACCAGGAATTCAATCTCGTACCTGCCTTATCTGTGGCAGAAAACATCTTTCTGGGGGATAGGACCGGTAGATCACCTTTGGTTGATTTCAAGACAATGAAAAGCAAGGCTAGAGAAATATTTAAGCTATTCAACGTAGATATTAATCCAAATACTTTGGTGCAGGATTTATCACCAGCGATGCAGCAAGTTGTTGAAATTGCCAAAGCAGTTTCCAAGAACGTCAAAATCCTGATCATGGACGAACCCAGCGCTCCACTATCTGTTTCGGAAGTTGAGAATATGTTTGAAATTATCCGGCACCTGAAGCAAAAAGGTGTAACCGTTATTTATATTTCCCATCGTTTAGAGGAAGTGTTCAAGATATCCGATCGCGTGACGGTCATGCGCGATGGCCAGTATGTGGCAACCCGGTTGACCAAGGATACCAACCGGAAAGAGCTGATCAGCTTGATGGTGGGTCGAGAGTTAAAGGAAAGCTATCCGTCGCGGTCGAATCCTCCGGGCGAAATCGCCCTGGAAGTGAAGAATCTATCCGGCAATGGCGATAAGGATATCTCCTTTTCGGTCAGAAAAGGGGAAATCCTGGGTATTTCGGGTTTGGTGGGCGCAGGCAGGACTGAACTGGCCATGCTGCTCTTTGGTGCTGTGCCCATCGAAGGCGGCGAAATTTGGGTTGAAGGCAAACCTGTTCAGATCCAATCACCTCAGGATGCCATCCAACAGGGGATTGGCCTTTTGACAGAAGATAGAAAGGGGCAGGGCCTTTTCCTGGAAATGGGTGTGGGGTGGAACATCAGCTTTCCGATTGTCCGCAAACTCTCAAAATACGGAATTGTTGATACCAAAACAGAAAATGAAATTGCAGAAAAGTACAAGCAGCGGATTAATATCAAGACGCCCAGCCTGACGCAGCGGGTGATCAACCTGAGCGGCGGTAACCAGCAAAAGGTGGTATTGGCGAAATCCCTGGCAGCGGAATCCGACATCTTGATCTTTGACGAACCCACCCGCGGCATCGATGTCGGAGCCAAGCAGGAGATCTATAACCTGATGCGTGAGCTGGCCAACAACGGGATTGCGATCCTGATGATCTCGTCTGATATGGAAGAATTGCTAGGAATGTCGGACAGGATCATTGTCCTATGCGAGGGAAGGATGGCCGGTGAAGTGAATAAGGAACAATTCAGTCAAGACTATATTCTAGACCTGGCATCTGGTGAACATTAATTAAGGGAAACTATTCATGACAACAAAACCTTCATTTTCCTCTCGCATAAGCGGAACGATGAAAAAATACGCCCCCCAGATGATTCTAATTTTCCTGGTGGTTTTGTTTTCAATCATGTCACCCAACTTCATGACCTTTAATAACATACGGCTACTAATCCGTCAGGTTTCCTTCGTGGCCATCAGCGCGGTTGGTCTTATGTTTGTGATGATCGGCGGAGGCATCGATCTTTCCATCGGCTCTCAGATCATACTCACCAATATTGTCTTGTCCATTATGATGGTAGATTGGCATGTTCCTCTGCTTATCGCCATTCCCTTGACGTTGGTGTTAGGAACAATTCTGGGGATAATCAATGGGATACTCTGCATCAAGCTGAAGATCCATCCACTGATCATCACCCTTGGCACCGCTTCGATCTATAAAGGTGTGGGTTACATCATCGCCAGTTCAAGAAACATCATGGGCTTTCCCGATATTTTTCGTTTTTTTGGCCAGGGATACATCGGTCCGATGCCTGTACCCATTATCATCATGATTATTGTGGCCTTGATCGGCAACTTTATCCTGGTGAGAACTTATTTCGGAAGATATACCTTTGCGATGGGTGGTAACGAGGAAGCGGCGCGTCTCGCCGGGGTAAATACCAACCGGATGAAGGTGACTCTTTTCGCGATCTGCGGCTTTATTTCAGCAATCACTTCTGTCCTGTTGCTCTCGAGGGTTTTTGCTGGCCAGGTTTCCACCGGTGCAGGCATCGAGTTCGATTGTTTGACTGCTGCTTTGTTGGGAGGTGTCAGCTTCAAAGGTGGTGAGGGTACGATTTTTGGTTTGATCACCGGCGTGCTTATCATCGGTGTGCTCAATAATGCCATGCAGCTTGCCAGCTTCCCCGATTTCTCTCAGAGTGTGGTCAAGGGCGTGGTCCTGCTGGCGGCGGTCGGTTTTGACACCTATCAAAAG
>JAGDMX010000139.1 GCA_017860725.1 Chloroflexota bacterium
ATGAATGACACCGGCACCAAGTAGGGCAGTCAACACGCGCAATACCGGCAGAAAGAACAGCTCGGCGAACAGTTAGT
Source organism: Chloroflexota bacterium (assembly GCA_017860725.1). GTDB lineage: Bacteria > Chloroflexota > Anaerolineae > Anaerolineales > UBA4823 > CTSoil-045. Next base: position 78 of record JAGDMX010000139.1, read on the forward strand.
CCTCTGCCGGTAGGAAGGTCAGCCAGGAGTCGAGCAATGGTGGATCGCCCAGCAGCCAGCGGGCCAGGTCGGTGGTCAGCGAGATAGCCAGATTAAAGCCGACCAGGATCCAAAAACCCCAGGCCGGGGCGGGCTTCGTCCGAATGGCGTCAAAGGCACGGTTGGGGTGTGAAATCCCCAGCCACCACAGCTGAAAGATAGTCGGTGGACGACTCTCTTGTGAGGCCTCAGGTCGTTGGATAATAGGGTCCAGTTCCATATCCATAACAGGACAGCTTTGACGATTTACTTTTTTGGCTTGCGCGGCCACAGCATCGGAGTGCGCTGCTTATACTCCAGATAAGATTGCCCAAAGCGGATTTCCAGCTCACGCTCTTCGTAAACACGCAGGAAGACCAGAAAGGCCGGGCTGACCACCACCAGCACCCAGATAATGAAGAGCGTCGATTGCAGCCACAGGCCAAGACCCACCAGGAAAGCCAGGGCGCTGAGGATCATTGGATTGCGCGTCCAGGCATACAGCCAATCCGAGGCGACCTGACGGGTTAGCGACAAGGCAAACGGCAGGCCCAGTCCCTTAAGCAGCAGGTTAAATACCACCAACAGGAAGATGGCGCCGCTGAGGACCATCAACACCAGACCGATCCAGGGTGGCAGCCAGGGGATGACCAGCTCGCCGCTCAGGGAGGCCTGACCCAGGCGCACGGCGGCAATAATCGCCGAGCCCAAGAAGATCCCCACCAGGTAATGTACACCTGTGGTAATCCACTCGGCATGCCCCGGGTCAGGCTGGCGATCGAGCAGCACGCGCCCCAAGAAAACCAATGGGACAACAATCAACGCCCCCAGAACGGCAATCAGTAGCAAGGTCAACGGGGGTAAATCTCTAGTTGCCAACCACAACCAGGTGATCCAGGTCACTGCCAGGCTGATCAGGTTCACCAGCAGCAGAGTAAACGGGTGACGCCGATTATGCACTTGCCCGGTCTCAGGCGGGTTAAGTTGTGTCAGGTTGGATTGAGTCATATTTCACCTCCTACACATCCGTCGGCAGGAAGCACGCGTTATTTAGGAGAAGTTGTTCTACCGTCGGCCCCATTCCGCCAGCATGCGATTCGCCACTGCTGGAGCAGCGATGCTGGCGCCTGGGCTGTTCAACACCTGGAGCAAGGGCTGCAGGTAAGCTTGTGTCTGGCGGGAGGGCATGGAATGCAGGGCGTGATACGCCGCCTGGCGAAACGGATCGGTAATCGGATGGCAGCACAGCACACCCAGAATTGCCGGGATAGCTGAGGCTTCCAAGTTGGCCAGCACTCGTGCGCTGGTCCAGCGTACAGCCTGGTTGTCATCATACAAACCGGCCGCTAGGGCATCCACCGCTTGATCGTCGCCGATTTGTCCCAGAGCGCGGGCAGCGTGCCAGCGGATGTGGCTATCGGGATGTTCCAGAGCAACCACCAAGGCTGGCTCAGCCTTACGGCCCAATTCCCCCAGGGCATGTTGGGCTTCGTGGTGCAGCTCGCCCCGGTCGCGCGCCAGCGCAGCGACTAGTGGTGGTCCACACAGCTCGTCATCCAATGCCGCTAGGGCCTGGATGGCCCATAACGAAAGCTTCAGCGTTTTTGATTCGACCATCTCCTCCAGGATCGGAATGGCGCGCAGATCGCCACGCATCCCTAATAAATATCCTGCCGAGTAACGCATTTGCTGCCAGGCCAGCGCGTCATACAAAACTGCTGTTTTGAGGCGCGCCTCACCTTCGCTCTCATCCAGGACGAACGCCTCCACCAGGCTGCGCTCAATGCGCTCAAAGTTATATCCAGGGGCATCCGGATGGCGCTGAGCAGCCAGCATTTTCCGGCGCAGCCAGGTCGCTAAGAATGAGTCGCCGGTATCCACCCAGCTTTCCGGCGCGACGATCACCGCCAGGCACGGCAAAAGTGCCTGCCAGGTGGCAGCCTGCTCCACATCGTGCAGGGTGCTCAAGATGATGTGGCGCAGATCGCGATTAGAGGAGCTAAGGTAATGAAAAACAGTTTCGGTTGCCGAAGGATCGCCTTGCACTGCGTCGTTTAGCGTGGTGGACTGGGCTGTATAGCGCTGGCTGTGAACGCCAGGAGGGTCGCTCAAATCGTCTTCTAAGGTGTTCTTGGCAGAGATATCTCGGGTTGGCATGGCAGCCTCCTCAATTCGGACGAAGGATCCATAAGCCGGCCTGCCTGCCCAAAGTCGGCCTGTCATGACAGGCCGGGTTTTGTAATCATCTACTTTAAACTTACATAATTAATCGCATTGTGTCAATAGGTTTTCGATTTATAATTGCCGTACTTATCATCTGTGTTTGTATCAATACCTTATATCATCGTTTTTCGGGAGCCCTTGTGGATAATCCGAGTAACACAACCAAATCGCAGTTCTCACCCCCGCTGCTGCTTGCGCTGGCAGTCGCCAGCGTGGTGATTGTCTCGGCGGGTATGCATGCCATCCAAGATATTCTGGCGCCATTCCTGTTTGCCCTGATCACAGGGATTTGCGCCGCGCCACTAATTGCCTGGTTGGTCCGCAAGAAAGTGCCTAGAGTCATTGCCGCAGTCATCACCCTGATAGTGGTTTGCGCCATTTTTGGCGCGATCCTCCTGGTGTTATTGATTTCATTAGACCAATTGGCGACCGAACTGCCTGCATATCTGGAGAGCACCAGCGAGCAAACAGCCGAGTTGGAAAGCGCGCTGAATTCTATCGGCATCGATGCCGGCCAGGCCCTTGAAAAGGTGATCAGGCCCGACGAAGCGATGACAGTCGTCCAATCCTTGCTGGAGGAATTTGCCAGCCTGATTGGATTTGGCGTCACAATGTTTTTGTTCGTGCTGTACATGATCTTCGATATGGCCGCTATCAAGCGCGTCTTTGATGGCCTTTATGGAATCGGTTCATCCACTGTGGAGCGATATAAAGGGTTCGCCAGCGACATCCAGAGTTATGTCTGGACGCAGACCTGGACAGGCGCTATCGTCGGCACGATCAACGCCCTGTTCTTATATTGGTACGGTATCCCTTTTCCCGTCCTATGGGGTATTCTTTCCTTCTTCATGGGCTTTATTCCCAATATCGGTTTTTGGATTGCCCTGATTCCACCGGCTATCCTGGCGTTTCTGATCTATGGCTGGGAAGGCGTGCTGGTGATTGTGATTTTTTACAATTTAGTAAACGGTGCAATGGAAATTTTTATTAAACCACGCGTGATCGGCCGTAGTGTCAGCATGTCGACGACGGCAGTCTTTCTCTCGCTGGTTTATTGGGGTTTTATTCTGGGACCGTGGGGTGGATTGCTGGCCGTGCCCTTGACAGTGATGCTAAAGGATTTAGTGCTAGATGTTTATCCTGGCACGCGTGCATTGTCGGCGTTGATCAGCCTGGAACTGCCTCTTAGAACCAGGGAGGCAGAAGAAACTCTCGGCATTTCATCCGCTCCGGTTACTAACCCTCCCAAAGCACCCTGATGTCCAATGTAGTTCCTCGCTTTGAGCAGGTAAATAACCAGGCACGCGGCCGGGTGCAGCTCGGCTTGATGGCGTTTTTCCGGATGATCGGACGTGACCGCTTCCGCCCCCATGAGTTTGAGCTGGTCCATCTGCCGGTCACGATTCCGGGCTTGGACCCGGCATTTGATGGCTACCGCATCGTCCAAATTACTGACCTGCACGTCGGACACTGGTTATCCCTACTCCGGCTGGCCGGTGTGGTGGAGCTAATCAATCAAGAGCAGCCAGACCTGGTGGTGATGACCGGAGATTTTGTTTCCTACGTCGTTGAACCGGTGGCGGCAGGGATGATTGATGCTTTTGCCGCCCTGCAGGCGCCGGACGGCGTGCTGGCCATCCTGGGTAACCACGACCATTGGATGGACCCGGAGCGCATCAGTGAAATCCTACAGGAGGCTGGAGTAATCGTGCTGCGCAACCAGGTTTACACCCTGCAACGGAATGGCACACAGGATGAGAATCCTGCCAATCTGTATATCGCAGGACTGGACGACATCCTGGTAGGCCGCCACGATCTCACCCGGGTGTTGCAGGCCCTGCCAGACAGCAGCCCGGCAATTCTGCTGGCGCATGAGCCGGACTATGCTGACGAGGCCGCCGCTACCGGAAGGTTTGCCCTGCAGCTATCCGGTCACTCGCACGGCGGTCAGATTGTCTTCCCCAAACTGGGAGTGCTGGTGCGAGGGCCGATGTTCAAGAAATACCCCAACGGTCGCTACCAGGTCGGTGGCATGACGCAGTACACCAACCGGGGGGTTGGCACGCATGTCCTGCGGCTGCGCTGGAATTGTCCGCCGGAGATCACGGTGATCACGCTGTACAGCGGGTGAGTCAAAAAATACCCTTCGCCATTTTATACAACGCTCCATCTAAGAGTTGGTGGTGGTTCCAGCGCCCACAACATATATTGGTTGCTCACCGACTGGATCAGGTCGTGCCGATCCTGCAAGAGATAGAAGCGCGGGTGGAATCCGAAAACCTGTATGCAGTTGGCTATCTGAGCTATGAAGCTGCGCCGGCCTTTGATCCAGCCCTGGTGGTGCGTCCGGCAGATCCTGTTTTCCCGCTACTTTGGTTCGGGCTGTACGCGCCACCGCAGGAACAACCGCTACCGCCTGCTGACCAATTGCCGAAGCTGGAGTGGGCGCCAACCGTTACCCGGGCACAGTACAACAAAGCCATCCGTGCAATCAAATCCTATATCGCCCGTGGACATACTTATCAGGTCAACTATACATACCGGCAGCACGCCCGATTTCAGGGTGAGGCATTTGGACTGTTCACTGCCCTGGCGCAAGCCCAGCCAGCTGCCTATGCCGCCTACCTGGATATGGGCGAGTACGCCATCTGCTCGGTTTCACCGGAGCTGTTTTTTACACTTCAAGGCGAGCACTTGACCTGCCGCCCAATGAAAGGGACCGCCCGGCGCGGCTTGACTCTGACGCAGGATCATGAAGCTGCACAGGCGTTGCAAGCCTCCCAAAAAGATCGCGCCGAGAACGTGATGATCGTCGACATGGTACGCAACGACCTTGGGAAGATCGCCCGCACCGGCAGTGTGTGCGTACCACAGCTCTTCACAACCGAGCGCTATCCGACATTATGGCAGATGACATCCACGGTGATGGCCGAGAGCCAGGCATCCTTTAGCCAGATCATACAAGCACTATTCCCATGCGCCTCAATTACTGGAGCGCCCAAGCCGCGCACCATGCAGATCATCGCCGAGCTGGAGAACACCCCCCGACGAGTTTATACCGGCAGCGTCGGCTACCTGGCTCCTGGGAGGCAGGCGTGCTTCAACGTCGCCATCCGCACCGTACTGGTAGATCGCCGCCTCGGGGTAGCCGAGTACGGCACCGGCGGTGGCGTGGTGTGGGACTCCACCGCTCGCGGTGAGTATGACGAGAGCCTACTCAAGGCCAAATTGTTAGGAAAACAACCACCAGTGTTCAGCCTGCTCGAAACGCTGCTGTGGCAGCCGGTAGAAGGATACTTCCTGCTGGAGAGGCATATCCAGCGGCTGCGCAACTCAGCGGAGTATTTTGACTACCCACTAGATTCGGAGCGTATTAGGCAGGCGCTAGACCATTACGCCAACAACTTGCCTGCAACACCCCAGCGTGTCCGCCTGCTAGTAGACCGGTCGGGAAAGCAAACCCTCGAAAGAACGCCTCTCGACCCAGGTAGCGTAACTCAGCCGGTTCGCCTGGGGATTGCCGCCACGCCGGTAGATCCCGCCGACCCCTTCCTGTATCATAAGACCACCCACCGGGTGCGCTACAACGAGGCTCTGGCAGCCCGCCCCGGCTGTGACGACGTGATTTTGTGGAATACGCGCGGAGAAATAACAGAGACAACCATCGGCAACCTGGTCCTGCGTCTGGATGGGGAGCTGCTAACCCCGCCGGTAGAATGCGGGCTGTTAGCGGGTGTGATGCGCGCCGACCTGCTCGACCGGGGCGTCGTTCAAGAGCGAGCAATCCAGTTGGAGGAACTGGCACATTGCGAAGAAATCTATGTAATTAATTCTGTACGCGGCTGGAGAAAAGGCTTTCTATATAAAGTAGTTTGGTAACTACTCAGCCTATTCGAACAAAACCCCCCACTGGTGAATTAATTATTTTTATTGGCTAGCCCAAAATCTGGAAAAAGGACCAAAGTGGGGGATTAAACCCAAACCTGCCCGTTTTGACCCAGTCCATTGGATGAATCACAACAACAGTCTCTTGGATGCTTTGTCGAGGGCCTGTCAACACTTTAACGATCAGAAACGTCCATTGGAATAGCCTCACTATGAATGTGCAGGCAGACGATTTGGCTAAACCGCTCAATCCCTCGGAAAGTGGCGAGTAAAAATACTCGCGTGGCGCGTTAGAATACTTGCAGTGTTTTAGTTCGAGCCAATTACCTTGTAAATTTTCACCTGCCCCTCTACGCCTTTTAGTTGAAGCACAGCCGATTCAATGCTGCAGTCATATTTTTTGAGCAATTCCAGTACGCCAGGAGATCTGTAAATTGCCTCGGTCAGATAAATCTCATAAATCTCATTTCCCCCGGCGCTCGATTGCACCCGCGCCGCGATATTCACCGTCTGGCCGAAATAATCAATGCGCTCATTGAGCGTCACCGAAATAGCCGCGCCACGGTGAATACCTATTTTGAGTATCAAGTCGCCATGGTGCGACGCCTGATTCATCTGTCGAAGCCCTCTGAGCATATCAAGCCCGGCGCATACCGCCTCCACTGGTTCATTGAAAGTCGCCATAATCGCATCGCCAATCGTTTTCACAATGGCCCCATGCTGGTTCAAGATGGCTGTATTCAAGACGCCATAATGTTCCCGCACCAGCGCAAACGCATTCAAATCGCCGATCTGCTGATAAAGCTGGGTAGAGCTCTTCAGGTC
>JAGDMX010000140.1 GCA_017860725.1 Chloroflexota bacterium
TGCAAGTAATGGTCCAGCCTGGCAATGGTCTCCGCCCGTACGGCATGGGCACGGCGGCGATAGGTCTGCAAATCGTCGGGCAGTGAGGCAAAGGCCGCTTGGCGGGCGTTCAGGCGCCGCTCAGCGTTGCCATCCAAGGCGGCTTGCAGCGACGGGTTCGATAAAGAGCGATGAATGCGAGCATGAAAGGGAGAATGCATCGCAACGCTACTGTTTTGCCAGTATTTCGGCGATGTGCATCACCCGCTGCGGCAGGCCGCGCCGATGCAGCCCACCGTTGATGTTAGTCAAGCAACCGGCATCGCAGGATACTACCACAGGGGCGGTGCTAGCTTCAATATTATCGATCTTGCGCTGCAGCATGGCTGACGAGATCTCAGCCTGCTCCACGGAGAACACACCCCCATAACCGCAGCACTCCTGTGAGTAAGGCAGCTCAACAAACTCTGCGTCCTTGACTGCTGCCAGTAGCTGACGCGGCTGGCGGTTCACCCCCAAACCGCGTAGCAGATGGCAGGATGAATGATAGGTGATCCGACCGGGGAAACGCGCGTGCAGGTCGGTTATGCCCAGACGATCCACCAGGAACTCGGTAAACTCAAAAGTACGGGCAGCCAGCGCCTGCGCCCGGGGCAGCCATTCATCGTCCCCGGCAAACAACTCCAGGTAGCCATAGCGGATCATCGCAGTGCAGGAACCGGAAGGGACAACTATGAAGCCAGGAACTTTTTCAAACACCCGGATGTTATACATCGCGAGAGGACGAGCCTGGTCACGCTGCCCTGCATTAAAAGCCGGCTGCCCGCAACAGGTCTGCCCTTGAGGAAATTCAACACGCATGCCGGCACGTTCCAGAACATTCACCACCGCTTGACCGATCTCCGGATAAAGCGTGTCGATAATGCAAGTTGCGAAAAGCTGCACAACTGGGGTCATTAATTTATTGTATCCCCAATCGTAAACCTCCACCACATTAAGATTCATTAATAATTAGCCCATATTGCCCAGGTTTGGTGTGGTAAGATTATTTTCTGGTCTATGGGCGATATTCAAAAAATACCCTGGTAACCAAAAAACTATAAAATCTAATGCATAAACTGCATATATGAAGGAAACATCGTCAAATGGAAGCTTTTCGTAGCATCACCCCTAATCACTTCAGCCTGCCACGGCGGATCAGCCAGCTGGGCGAGATCGCTTATAACATGTGGTGGACGTGGAATCCGGATGCCAAACGCCTGTACATGCGCATCGACCCTGAACTTTGGGAGCGATCAGAGCACAACCCAGTGCTCTTTCTGCGCAATGTAGAGCGCGCCCGGCTAAATTCGGTTACGAACAATCGCTACTACCTGGAATTCTATGACCGGATGGTCAAGCAGTTCGACCAGTACATGACTCGCACCGACACCTGGTTTAGCCAGCAGCACCCGGAGCTAAACAACCGGCTGATCGCCTACTTTTCGATGGAATACGGACTGCACCAAAGCCTGCCATTATACGCCGGCGGCCTGGGAGTCCTTTCCGGAGATCACACGAAAGAAGCCAGCGACCTGGGTTTACCTTTTGTGGCCGTTGGGCTGTTTTACTCCGAAGGTTACCTTACCCAAAGAATCACTGAAGACGGCTGGCAGGAAGCGCGCTATAGCCACCACGATTTCAACAACCTGCCAGTCATCCCCCTAACGGATAGCAGCGGGAAGCCGTTGATGGTCACTGTTGAGCTCCCCGGGCGGAATTTGCATGCGCGCATCTGGCAGATTAATGTCGGGCGTGTCCCACTTTACCTGATGGATACCTATGTCGAGCAAAATATCCCGGTCGACCGCACCTTGACCGCGCGCCTATACAGCAGCGACCTGGATCTGCGCATCAGCCAAGAAATCTTACTGGGCATCGGCGGGGTACGCCTGCTGCACAAACTGGGCTATGTGCCCAGCGCCTGGCACATGAACGAAGGACATTCGGCTTTTCTGGTCTTGGAACGCATCCGTGAGATGATGACCGAAGGGCACACATTTGAAGAGGCATCGGAGGTGGTGCGCAGCACCAGCATTTTCACCACCCACACCCCGGTTCCGGCGGGCAACGACGAATTTGGCCTGTGGCTGGTCGATAAATATTTCTCGCAAATGTGGCCGCAACTTGGCTTGACCCGTGAGCAGTTCATTGACCTGGCGCGGAACTCGGTCAGCTGGGGCGACACCTTCAGCATGCCGGTGCTGGCTCTACGCCTTTCGCAAGGACGCAATGGAGTATCCGAGCTGCACGGGCGCGTCGCCCGCAAAATGTGGAACCATATCTGGCCCGAGCTCCCAGAAAATGAAATACCGATCACCCATGTCACCAATGGTATCCATACCGGGACCTGGCTGGCGCGCCGCCTGGGCTACCTTTACGATCGCTACCTGGGGCCTGAGTGGCTGGATCACATTGATGAGCCGGATATATGGGAGCTGGTGAATAACATCCCCGACGAACAGCTCTGGGCCGTACGTCGGCACCTCAAGCGCAAGCTGGTTTACTTCATTCGCGAGCGCGCTCGAAAGCTATGGATGTCAGGTGGCTCACACCCAGTTCAGGTTGTCGCTTCGGGGGTTCTGCTCAATCCGTATGTCTTAACGATCGGATTCGCCCGACGGTTTGCACCCTATAAACGCGCCAACCTGATCTTGCATGATCTCAACCGCATACTCAAGATAATCAACCGGCCTGATATGCCGGTGCAAATCCTGTTTGCCGGCAAGTCCCACCCCGACCACGAGGGCGGTAAGCAACTGATCCAGGACGTATATCGCGCTGTCAAGCGCTTCGAAGGCGGGGGCCGGTTAGTTTTCCTGGAAGATTATGATATGGGACTGGCGCGCCTGCTCGTTCAAGGAGTGGATGTCTGGATGAACACTCCTCGTCGACCAAACGAAGCCTCGGGCACTTCTGGGGAGAAGGCTGCCCTGAACGGTGTGTTGAACTTCTCGGTACTGGATGGCTGGTGGCGAGAAGGCTATAACGGATCAAACGGCTGGGCGATCGGGCAGGATATCGATTATGACGACCCGGAACGGCAGGATGAAAACGACGCCAATAGCCTGTACGACATCCTGGAAAACGAGATCGCCCCTCTATACTACCAGATTCGGTCATCGGACAACTTGCCAGGTGAGTGGATTGCCCGTATGAAAGAATCGATTCGCACGCTAGCGCCCCAATTCAGCACGCGCCGCATGGTAAAGGAATACGTGGATAACCTGTACCTGCCTGCTCTACAGAGCACCAGTGCGTCAAAGAAGGTGCAGGACAGCGGTTATGGAAATCTTGTTGTCACCTGAGGCCTGGCTCGGCGCTGTCGCTATCTTTGGGCTGCGCGTGGCCGACATGACCCTGGACACCCTGCGGGTGTTGGTGGTGATGCGCGGCAAGAAAGGATTGGCCTGGGTATTAGGGTTCTTTCAGGCTTTAATCTTCGTCCTGGCGATCAGCTCTGTGCTGAAGAACCTTGACAACCCATTAAATATCCTGGGATACGCGGCCGGCTTTGCCACCGGCAATGTGTTCGGTATGTGGATTGAAGAACGCCTGGCCATTGGTCACACGCAGTTGAGCATTGTCAGTTCTCGCCTGGGGACGGCGATTGCCGAACGGATGCGGGGCGAGGGCTACGCGATCACTGAAATTCCTGCCCGCGGTAAAGACGGCATGGTTTCGCTGCTCAGCTGCAGCGTGCTGCGCAGGCAGGTTGACCGGGTGCATGCGATCGTACACCAGGTCGACCCGACTGCTTTTATCACCGCCGAAGACGTCCGCCCGGTGCGGCGCGGTTTCTGGCGCGCTTAGAGAATTCAACTATGTGGCTATCCGGGCTATCGATCTTTTTCATGCGAGTGGTCGATGTCTCGCTATACACCGTGCGCTTAATGATGGTGGTGCGCGGTCGTAAAGCGCTGGCCTGGATCTTTGCTTTCTTCCAATCGTTTGTCTTTGTCAGCGCCCTACGGGCGGTGCTGGCCGACCTGAATGACTGGGCCAAGATTCTAGGATACTCCACCGGATTTGCCACCGGTATCCTAACAGGGATGTGGCTGGAAGGGCGCCTGGCGGTTGGCTACACCCACCTACGCGTGATCAGCCCACGGCGCGGCGCTGAGATGGCTGAAAATCTACGATCTGCGGGCTATGCGGTCACCGAAATCCCTGCGAGGGGACGGGATGGGGCGGTGAACCTGTTGAGCTGTAGCGTGCAGCGCAAACACGCATCCCAAGTCGAGGCGATCATTCTGCAAATCGACCCGGAAGCTTTTGTAACTGCCGAAGCCGTCAGGGAAGTCACTGGCGGTTTCTGGAAAAGCCGAAAAGATATCACCACCCAACCTTGAGCTGTAAGCTTTACGCGTGCCCCCCTTTCACAATCAGAGAAAGGGGGGCTTTTGCATGGAGTGACTCAAAATCCTCTTACTCTGAATTTGTGTTTACGTGAATTAGGGATAAAAGGATATTGGGTTTATATACACCCCTTTTTCCCTTATCCCGAACTGACGTTATGTTAATTAAATGAGACTTTTGTCACAAATTATTGGTGACCATCATTCATTGACCGGGCGACAAGAAAGTCTTACTATATAAACGCGCATATATCAAAAAGGAGCGAATATATGGATGCACTTTTATTATCCCGATTGCAGTTTGGGGTCACAACCGTCTACCATTTCTTCTTTGTACCGTTAACCCTGGGGCTTTCCGTATTGGTCGCTTTAATGGAAACCCTGTACGTCAGCAGCGGGCGGGAGATCTACAAGCAGATGACTAAATTTTGGGGGAAGCTGTTCGTCATCAACTTTGCCATGGGAGTGGTCACCGGCATCGTGCAGGAGTTCCAGTTCGGGATGAACTGGTCAGAGTATTCCCGCTTTGTCGGCGACGTCTTCGGCGCGCCCCTGGCGATTGAGGCGCTGTTGGCATTCTTCTTGGAGTCCACCTTCCTAGGGATTTGGATTTTCGGCTGGGATAAGCTCTCGAAGGGCTGGCATGCGGCTGCTATCTGGATGGTGGCGATAGGCGCGAACATCTCAGCCCTGTGGATCCTAATCGCTAACTCGTTCATGCAGCAGCCGGTCGGATATGTCATCAACGACGGTCGGGCCGAGATGGAGAATTTTTTTGACCTGGTTTTTAACCCCAATGTATGGGTGATGTTCCCGCACACCGTGACTGCCGGGCTCACAACCGGTGCTTTCTTCGTACTGGGGATCAGCGCTTACCACCTGCTGCGCAAAAACAATCCGGAAATGTTTAAACGCTCCTTTCAGGTAGCCGCCATCCTGGGCACATTCGCCATTGCCCTGGTGATCCTGAATGGTCACAGCCAAACACAGCACATGATCGAAGTTCAACCAATGAAGGTAGCTGCGGCTGAAGCCCTTTGGGAGACCGAGTCACCCGCCTCGTTCTCGCTGCTGACCATTGGGAATCTGGCCGGGACCGAAGATGTCTTTTCCATCCGGCTGCCGCGCATGTTATGCCTGCTGGCGTATAACCGGCTCGACTGTGAGATCGAGGGGATTAACGATCTGCAAACCCGCTTCGAACAAACCTACGGACCAGGAGACTACAGCCCACCTGTACCGGTCATCTACTGGTCATTCCGGATCATGGTAGGGGCTGGTTTTGCCATGTTGGCGCTAGCGCTATACGCTCTTTTCATGGTGATGGGCGATATTGTCGAAAACCGCAAAAAGACTCTGCGCCTGTTCGTATGGGCGATGGCACTGCCGTACATAGCCAATACAGCCGGCTGGATCATGACCGAGCTAGGGCGCATCCCCTGGGTGGTCTATGGGTTGATGAAAATTGAGCAGGGCGTCTCCATCATAGTCAGCAGCGGCGAAGCATGGCTCACGCTGATCGGTTTTACCCTGGTTTACGCCGCCCTGATGGTGGCAACCATTTACTTGATGGTCAAATTTGCCCGGCAGGCGCCGACACCCCTGGAGGGTCAAGGACCGGCTGCTGCTCCAGAGCCTACCCCATCCCTGGTTGGCGCACAAGACTGAGGAAGGAGTCAAATAATATGGACCTCAATATACTTTGGTTTGTGCTGATTGCCGTCCTGTACATCGGCTTTTTCGTCCTGGAAGGTTTCGATTTCGGCGTCGGCATCCTGCTGCCCTTCCTGAGCCGGGATAAAGATCCCGCTCAAGTTGACTTTAAACGACGAATGATGATTAATACCATCGGGCCGCACTGGGATGGCAACGAAGTCTGGCTGCTGACAGCCGGCGGCGCGACGTTTGCCGCTTTCCCCATGTGGTATGCTACCCTGTTCAGCGGCTTTTACCTGGCCTTTTTCCTGCTGCTGCTGGCTTTGATCGGGCGTGGGGTGGCTTTCGAGTTTCGCAGCAAAGATAAAAGCCCGCGCTGGCGCAGTCTGTGGGACTGGCTGATCTTTATCGGCAGTCTGGTGCCGGCTCTGTTGCTGGGTGTGGCTTTCGGCAACCTGGTGCGGGGTGTGCCGATTGACGCCAATATGCAGTATGCCGGCGGATTCTTCACTCTGCTCAACTGGTACGCCTTGCTGGGCGGTCTAACCGCCATAGTCGTCTTTACCCTGCACGGAGCCATCTTCCTCAGCCTGAAGACGGTGGACGA
>JAGDMX010000141.1 GCA_017860725.1 Chloroflexota bacterium
AGCATGAGTAATGCATTGCCATCGACATCTCGGAAGACAAAGCTGGTATGGTTTGGCAGTCGTTGAGAGGCATGACCGGTGAGCTGAACATCCGGTATTTCCTCGAGAACATGACCGATCAAGTAGTCGCGCATATGGATGAGTTGGGCGCTGTGCTTTTCACGATTGGATTGTGCCAGCGTAAGAGCCTCGGCCATCCCAACAATGTAAGGTGTATTATGCGTACCAGCCCGTAATCCACGCTCCTGGCTTCCGCCTGTTTGTACCGGTAGAATGGGAGTACCTTTGCGAATATACAACCCGCCAACCCCTTTGGGACCATAAAATTTATGCGCTCCCAAGGCTAACAGGTCAACATTCAACTGCTTTGTATCGACGGTGAGATATCCTGCTGCCTGAACGGCATCGGTATGGAACAACACACCCTGTTCTCGGCAAATTCTACCGATCTCCTTAATCGGATTGATCGTGCCGATCTCATTGTTGGCATAGATCACCGAAACCAGCGCAGTATCAGTCCGAATGCGAGTGGCAACCCACTCAGGTTGAACCATCCCGGCAGGGTCTACTGGTAAGAATTCCAGGTCAAAACCATGGAGATCTGCCAATTGTTGGGCGGTTTTGGATACGGCATGATGCTCTACTGGACTAATCAAGAGGTGGTTTGCCCCTTTTCGCTGGCGAGCGGCCAGGGCAGCTCCTCGCAAGGCCAGGTTGTCGCTTTCTGTGCCGCATGAAGTGAATAGCACTTCTTCCGGTAAACAGTTTAGCCAGCTTGCGAGAGTCTCGCGAGCCGATTCGAGGGCGCCCTCCGCCTGCTGCCCGTACAGATGTATGGATGAGGAATTTCCGAAACTTTGACTGAAATAGGGCAGCATAGCATTCAGCACCTGGGGATGAACCGGTGTTGTTGCCGCGTAATCCAAGTAGATAGGTAGTCTCGTATTAGGCATAATCCGTAGCAGTATTTTTCAATCGGGCTCCTCAATCTTATGCCGAGGATAAGATCCCAGGACCCGCAGAAAGGGTGCTAATTCCTGCAGGTGTGCGATCGCTCGTTCACAGATAGGATCCTGAACGTGACCGATGAAATCGATATAAAACATGTACTCCCAGGTTTTACCCGGGATTGGACGGGACTCTATTTTCGACAGGTCAATGTCTCGCAAGGCGAACACACTCAATGCTTTGAATAAAGATCCGGGGGTATTGCTCAGGCTGAAGACGATTGATGTCTTGTACTGATTGTTATTTATCGGTTGAATATAAGCAGCAAGCTGGGGAGCCAGGGCCAAGAAGCGGGTGTAATTCGCGGGGTTATCCTCCATGTTTTCGATCAATATCTTCAGCCCATACACTTCGGCAGCCCGGCGTGAGGCCAGGGCAGCTGCATGCAAATTATTCATCTCGCGAATCAGGCGGGCGCTACCTGCGGTATCGGCTTCCGCCGCCTGCTGGATATTCATTTTGCGCAGATTAGACTCGCATTGTGCAAGAGCCTGTGGGTGGGAGTGAATAATCCGGATGTCGGTGAGGCTTGATTCTGGAAGGGCAAGCAGGCAGTGACTGACCCGCAGGTGGTACTCACCAACCAACTGCAGATCATGACGTAGAAGCAGGTCATAGTTGCGATGGATGCTGCCAGCAAGGGAGTTTTCAATAGGAATCATCCCATAATCACATTCGCCTGCGGTCACAGATGCAAACACGCTGTCAAAGTTATGGCAGGCGACTGTAGTGATCGGTGTGCCAAAGAATTCCAGAGCGGCTGCTTCGCTATAAGCACCAGGTTCGCCTTGATATGCAACCCGTTTGTTGTTCAATCTCACGCTCCTGACCAGCCGGTTAAATTTAAATGCTCGAGATAATAGGGCATCATTTTTCGCCACCAGGGCCAGTCATGGTTAACATCATCACCCCAAATGTCGATCCAGCAGGGAATCCCTTTGGATTCAAGGATATCTTTGATTGCACGGGTATCGGCTAGCATGGCGTCTTCCCAGGCTCCTTTACCGACACAGATAATAATTTGACTCCGTTTGTACTGTTCCATGTACCAGGGATCGCTTAATCCCGTAAGATAGGCAAGGGGCGAGTTAAAGTAAACATTATCATCCATATAATCGCCGACAAAATCACGTAAGTGATATAAACCACTTAAAGAAATCACTGTGTCGAAAAGATCCGGATGGCGGAAGAAAAAATTGGCGGAGTGATATGCCCCCATGCTGCAGCCGGTAGCTATGGACCGAATTGAGTCGTCGCCACAGTGTTGGCGCACAAACGGTACAACTTCACGTGTAATATAGCGGTCATAATCTTCGTGGCGGCGACCGCGGTCGGCTGGGTGTGCGCTGTAATTCGCCCAAGATTGGTTGTCGATACTGTCAACCGTAAATACCTTAATTTTTCCCGCCTCAATAAATCCATGAATGGCATCGATCATTTTAAAATCTTCATATTCATAAAATCGACCACCTTGGGCCGGGAAAACGATAACCGGTTTTCCAAAATACCCATATACTTTCAGTTGCATGTCTTGCCCAAGATTGGAGCTAAACCACTTGTGATTCTCGATATTCATGGGTTGCCTGTTTTAGTTTATCTATAGCTAAGTCCGGTTCATGCCAGCTCGTGAATATAAGCCGCCATGGCGAAGATATCGTCCAGTTCGGGCGATCGAATCAGGTAACCGTAATCACCTAAAGCAGCACTGAAAACACCGCTAATTGAGTCGTGATGCGTGATACAGCACTCACCAAATTCACGCAAGATGTCGTCGTGGGAGTACCTGTACTGGCGGTTATATTTTCGGCATACATAGCAAGAATGGTACTTGCGGTTATACTCCGCGGTAAACTTATTAAAGACAACAACGTGAGCCCATTCTTTATAAATATCGATGTCATTGGCATAATTGAACATATCGGTGGTAAAACCACCCGGTGGGCGCATATTCACTTCGAGCGCCACGATCTGATTGCCGGGCTCAGTGCGGAAGAACTCAAAGTGGAAAAATCTCTCGCGAAGATCGTAGGCTTTGAGTACTCTCCGCCCGGCATCTTCCAGGTCTTGTGGAATCTCACGTAGCGAATAATAAAATATTAAATCATCCTGATTGACAGCCTCCATAATCCCCTGGCTGTACTGGTGAGAGGTGTAAAACACAAGATTGCCATCGCGATCAACCAGTCCATCGAAAGTTTGAATAATCCCGCTGACAAATTCCTCAAGGATATATTCGAGGTCGGGTTTTGTGGCGAAGAAATCTTCTAACTGCGCAGCATTTTCGATTTTGTAGGTTTTTGCAGCTCCGACCCCGATGTCGGGTTTAGCAACGACCGGATACCCGGTCTCTTTGATAAATTTCTTAGCATCTTTCAGGGTATGGACAACACGCCCGCGTGCAACCGGGACGCCTGCCTGGGTAAATACCTGTTTCATCAAGGATTTCTTTTTTGCTTTAAGAATATCCTGATTTTTCATGCCGAAGATATTGAAATCGGTGCGTAGCTGGGCTTCCATCTCGAGCCAGTATTCGTTATGCGAGTCGATCCGATCGATTTTTCCGTGACGGTGGGTGAAATAGCCCAGCGCCCGAAGCACCTCGTCGTAGTTATGCATATCGTTGACCCGATAATATTCAGTCAGCGCCGATCTGAGTTCTGGAGCAAGAAAGTCATAGCGTTCATCTGCCAACCCGAGTACGTTGACGCCCAGGTAACTCAAATGGCGGCAGAAATGAGCGTAGTTCGGCGGAAAATGCGGAGAGATATAAACAAAATTCATGAGTCGTGCATCCTGTCTTCTATACTGGAAATTCTATAAACTATGCAACTTGGTGTAATTCTATAGAAACAGTTACGAGAAGAGTCTGAGAGCTATTTATACGACAAAAATGCCTAATCTGCAACCGGGAAATAGTTTTCCAATTATCATTAGATATATCTAAAATCTGGCTTAACTTTCCCAATGGATACATTCCCTTGATATAATTTGATTGTTCTGTTTCTCACTTATTCCTGGAGGATGAATGTCTTTCACTATAAAATTTGGTACGGATGGCTGGCGCGGGCGGATTGCAGAAGATTACACCTTCGCAAACCTGCGACGCTGTGCTCAGGGTTTTGCTAACTACCTAAATTCCCAGGGACATTCTGGTGAGGGTGTGATTGTTGGGTATGACACCCGTTTTCACTCGGAGAATTTCGGCTCAGCGGTGGCAGAAGTCCTGGCGGCGAACGGGTTGCATGTCTATTTGACCAATACGGCTACGCCAACGCCGGCAATCTCTTACTCGGTAGTGGAAAAGCAAGCGGTAGGTGCTGTAAATATCACTGCCTCACATAATCCGCCAACTGATAATGGATTCAAAGTACGTGATCAATTTGGCGGTGCGATCGATCCTGCCGGCTTGATGGAAATTGAGAGGCAGATCCCGGAAGCAGAGTCGGACGCCAGGCGCATTCGTCTGCCCGATGCCATCGCGGCAGGAAAAGTAGAAATATTTGATCCTGCCCCAGCTTACATTGAGCAGATTCACCGCTTGATCGATGTGCAGCCGATCAAGGATGCAGGGCTAAAAGTACTGGTGGAGCCGATGTGGGGCAATGGTGCCGGGTGGTTTCCGCGCTTGCTGGATGGTGGCAAAACGCAAGTGACAGAAATCCATAACGTCCGCAATCCGATCTATCCAGAAATGATCCGCCCAGAACCGATCCGCCCGAACATCGATGTTGGTCTTCAAAAGACTGTTGAGTATGGGGCCGATGTCTTGATTATTACGGATGGAGATGCAGACCGCGTAGGCATTGGTAATGAGAAGGGTGAGTTCATCGACCAGTTACGTGCGTTTGGTCTGCTCGCCTATTATCTGCTCGAAGTGCGCGGCTTGCGTGGGCCGATTGTAAAAACCCTCTCCACTACGGTTATGCTCGATAAACTGGGAAAACTGTATCAAGTACCGGTTTTCACCACCGGGGTTGGCTTTAAATATATCGCTCCGAAGATGTTAGAAACCAAAGGACTGATTGGGGGTGAGGAGTCGGGTGGGTATGCCTTTCGGGGGCATGTGCCAGAGCGTGATGGAATTCTTGCCGGTTTATACTTCCTGGATATGATGGTACGGCTGGGCAAAAAACCGTCAGAGTTGCTCCAGATATTATTCAATAAAATCGGTGCACATTATTATGGAAGAATTGATACCCAATTCACCGGAGACCGGCAGGCACGCGAGCAAGCCATTCTCAGTGCCAACCCGGAGAAACTGGGTGGCATAGGAGTTATGGATCTGGTCACCATCGACGGTTACCAGTTTATTCTGGAAGATGGCGGCTGGCTGTTGATCCGCTTCTCTGGAACTGAGCCCATTATTCGCGTTTATACAGAGACGACCTATGGGGATCGTGTTCAGGCTATCCTGGAGGATGGCCTGCGTGTGGCAGGGATAAAATAGTTGCTGGTTGATACACACTGCCATCTGAACTTTAACTCCTTTGATAAGGACCGGGATTCCGTACTGGAACGTGCGCGAGATGCAGGCATTGCGCGAATTTTGAACCCTGGGATTGACTTGCCCTCCAGCTATGCTGCGGTAAAATTGGCGGAAGATCACGACGAGGTTTTTGCGGCGATCGGAGTGCATCCCAATGATGCCCTCAGCTGGGATGATACAACCTGCAGAGAATTACGAAACCTCGCTGAACATGGGAAAGTAGCCGCAATCGGTGAAATTGGTCTGGATTATTACTGGATGCAAGCTCCAGCGGAAATGCAGCAGATGATTTTTCAGGAGCAATTGGAGATTGCAGCACAGACCGGGTTGCCTATCGTAGTTCATATTCGAGATGCGAATCCGGAGGAACGCCGGGCAACGGAAGATGCCCTTAATATTTTAGATGCATGGCAGAAAGAATTAGAAAATGATGGAAATTCTCTGGCTGCCACCCCGGGAGTCTTGCACTCGTTCAGTGGTAGTACGATTGATGCTGATCGGGCTGCCAAACTGAACCTTGTTATTGGCATTACAGGGCCGGTAACATTCCGGAAGGCTGTACAGTTACAACAAGTGGTAGCAAATGTTCCGGTAACACACTTACTGATTGAAACCGACGCGCCATTTCTGACGCCCCATCCATATCGAGGGCAGCGAAATGAACCAGCCTATGTCAGGTATGTTGCTGAAAAAATTGCTCAAATAAAAGATTATACTTACGAAGAAATTTGCGAAGTAACGACGAATAACGCGGGCAGGTTGTTTCATTGGTAAATAAATCATTGACCACTATAAATTTTTTTGCGCCGATTCAGGATTTATTGGCGGGAGTTGAAACTCGCATGCACTCCCAGGCGGATCGGCATCATCCAGAGTTAGGGGCGGCCCTGGAACATCTACTCTCCTCCGGCGGAAAGCGCATCCGACCAGCTGTAGCACTCTTGACTGGTGGAATGTTGGGAGCGAATTCCGAGCAGTTGGTGACACTGGGGGCTGCGATTGAACTGCTGCATACTGCCACCCTGGTTCATGACGATTTTATTGATGGGTCGCTCATGCGGCGTGGTATCGCTACATTGAATGCACAATGGTCTCC
>JAGDMX010000142.1 GCA_017860725.1 Chloroflexota bacterium
CGAAGACGTGACCGGCATCGATCCCGAGCTGGTTCTGCAAAAAGTTAAAGGCCCAAAGGGGACGGAAGTTATCTTGACCGTTCATCGCGAAGGTGTTGAGCAGCCCTTTGATGTTGAAATCGAGCGTGCCAGCATTGTCGTACCTACCATCGAATCCAAAATGTTGGATGACAAAATTGCTTATATCCATTTATATTCCTTTGGTGATAAAACCAGTGAAGACCTTCGAAAAGCCTTGAAGACCCTCCTGGCTAAGAAACCAGCAGGGTTGATCCTGGATCTGCGCTATAACAGCGGCGGATACCTGAATACCTCAATCGAGGTTGCATCTGAATTTATCAGTGATGGGGTCATCGTATATGAGGAGTACGGTGATGGACAGCGCGAGGTTTTCAGAGCGCAAAAAGGCGGCCTGGCCACCAAGATCCCGATGGTTGTATTAGTGAATGAAGGAAGCGCTTCCGCATCAGAGATTGTTGCCGGTGCCATCCAGGATTATGGGCGAGGTGAACTGGTAGGCGTCACTACCTACGGTAAAGGATCCGTACAATCGGTGGTTTCGTTGATCGACGATCAGGGCCAGGTCCGTGTAACTGTTGCACGCTGGCTGACTCCGAAAGAACGGCAGATTAACAAAATTGGCCTTGAGCCAGATCATACCGTTGAGATTACCCAGGAAGATTTCGAGGCCGGCCGCGACCCGCAGCTGGATAAAGCCATTGAGCTCCTGCTGAAGAAATAACCGGTTTAGTATGCCAGGCTTTGAGAACTCGCTTCCCGGTCGGGCGGCGAGTTCTCAACTTTTTAGGACATAAACGATCTCAAAGTTTGTTCATTCCATCATTTGGCTTCCATCTTCAGGCGGTTAAATCGTTAATTGGTATAATCACAATATCATGAAGAAATTTATTCTAGCAATTATCATCCTGTTTTCCGTAGTGTTTTTTATTACACGTGCAGCAGAGTTACAAACGATATACGAAACAATCCAGCAAGCCGATTGGCGCTATATCTTACTGGCTATCCTGGTGCAAGGCATCTGGGTGCTTAATTTTGCCGCCTCAGCTTACATGATTCACCGGGCATTGGGGCTAACAGTGCAATACCGTCGAATTGCACTGTTAACCGGAGCAGCAACATTCGTAAATGTCGTCATGCCGTCAGCAGGTATGGGTGGGATTGGGATATTTATCAACGAGGCGAAACAGCGCAAGTATTCTGTCATCCGAGTTATGGTTGCCAGCGGCGTGTTTGCACTATTAGAATACCTGGGCTTTGCGATTGTATTGATCGTTGGATTGGTCATCCTCTTCGAGCGCAATAATCTTAACGCGCCTGAGGTATTAGCGACCGTGATTTTGCTGGTAGCTATCGGTATCCTTGCATATATGATTTACCTTGGCATGTTCTCTCCACAAAGGATGGGAGAATTTTTGGCCGGTCTTGCACGGTTAGCCAATCGCCTGCTAAAACCCTTCATCCATCGTGAATATTTCGATGAACGGCGTGCACACTTGTTTGCATATGAAGCTGGCAGTGGGTTGAAATTATTGCGCAAGCAACCCCGCAACCTGATCTTACCGGCTGTTCTGGCATTGAGTAATAAATTTTTGCTGATGCTGATCCTGTTCCTGGTGTTTCTGGCATTCAACGTTCCTATCACATTTGGTACACTGGTTGCGGGATTCAGCATCGGGAACCTGTTTAATATAGTTTCACCTACCCCGGCAGGGATTGGTATCGTAGAAGGAGCGCTGGCGTTGGTTTTGACTTCAATGCATGTACCCCTGGCGGCAGCTACGGTTGTAGCGCTTGTCTACCGGGGAATCGTGTTTTGGCTGCCCCTTTTTTATGGAATAATTACCTTCCGCTTAGTCATGCGCCCCACCCAACCCAGATCAAGCAAACTCCTGCATCGCGCACCTGCCTTGAACGAACAACTCCCAGACTAATTTGAATGGCGAAATTGGAGAACGATCAATGTCAAAAGTAATCGTAATTGGATGCGGACGTGTTGGCGCCGAGCTGGCACACCGTCTGGCGCAGAGAGGCAACAAAGTCACTGTCGTCGACTTGAAAGCCGAAGCCTTTCATAATCTGCCGGTGGACTTTAGAGGGCGGATCGTAGAGGGTGAGGCCTTGAATAAGGAAGTGCTTGAACGCGCCGGCATTACAGAGGCGGATGGGCTGGCAGTCGTTACTAGCAACGACCCCCTCAATGCAGCTGTAGCACATGTAGCCAGGGAATCCTACAATGTTCCCACGGTAGTGGTGCGGAATTTCGATTCTCGCTGGCGCTCAATGCACGAAATATTTGGACACCAGGTGGTTAGTTCTTCCAGTTGGGGAGCACAACGGGTCGAAGAAATGCTTTACCAGCAGGAAACACGCACCATATTCTCAGCCGGCAATGGTGAAGTGGAAATTTATGAGTTCACAATCCGGGAAAACTGGCAGGGGCAAACCATCCAGGAATTACTGCCGGAGCGGGATTGTGTCATAGTAGCGCTCTCGCGAGCCGGGCGCGCCCTTATTCCGGAACAAGATTTTGTCATGCAAGAAGGTGATGTAGTAACCGTCAGCGCGACTTTAGACGGCAGTGAACAATTACGGTCCCGCTTGGTGAGTGGACCAGAAAAAAACCAGGAGTAGGCATATGTTTGTACTCATCGCAGGTGGTGGAAGGACCGGCACAGAGCTGGCACTCAAGCTACTGGAACAGAAACACCAGATCCGTGTGATTGAACATCGCTCGTCGGTGCTGGCACGTCTTCATCGTGAGCTACCAACAGAAGTAATTTTTGAAGGTGACGCAACAGACGTCGAAGTACTAGATCAGGCTGAGGTTCGCAAAGCGGATGTAGTTGCAGCCTGCCTGGCATCTGATGAAGAGAATCTGGTGATTTGCTACACGGCGCGGCAACATTTTCATGCACCCCGCACCATTGCCCGCATCAATAATCCTCGCAATGCCTGGTTATTTGACGAAAAGTTCCATGTCGATGTTGCCCTGGATCATGCTTCGGTGATGGCCAGCCTGATCGAGGAGGAAATGTCGCTCGGCGATATGATGACCCTGCTCAAGCTGCGCCGCGGCGAATTTTCACTCGTAGAAGAAAAAATCCCTGTTGGGGCGCGCGCTGTGGGTGTGGCGCTCAAAGACCTGGGGCTTGGCGAAAATTGTGTGGTTGCCGCGATTATCCGCCACGGCAAGATGCTCCTGCCCAGAGGCAATACGGTCTTTGAAGCGGGTGACGAGATTCTGGCAGTCACGGATCGAGATGGAGCGGAAAAATTCTCCACGCTGCTCTCCCGCTCGGAAGTTCTGGCCTGAGCTCTAATCGATGCACAAACCATCCTGCTCAGGGTCCTCGTAAACCGGAGAACGGCTGAGCTCCTCTAGACGGCCATCCTGGCGAACCAAAATCTCAACGGCTGTGGTTGTATGTGGACCACAGCCGCATAGTTGGTAGTGATACAGATGCACCAGGTACCCTTCAGGGCTTACCTCCACGTGGGTATCCTCCAGCCGCTCGGAAAAATAACGCAAATTGCTGGGTGCCTGCAAGTCAAAATAAGCTGCCAATCCAGTTGCCGCCAGGGCATAGCTGAGAGCTTCATTCTTGCTCAGGATCGGCGCATAAGCTGCTCTCAGGTCATTTTGATCAGCTAGCCGACGGAAACTCCCGTTTTCCCAGATTACATAGCTCAAATACTGTGGAAGCAGACATCCTTCACGATAAACATATTGGCTATCGCCTGTGGTCTGAGCAATCCAGCAAACATTCAAGGGGTATGCTGGCTCGAGGCCACCCAGATACATGCCAGGAGTGGAAATTTGCTCACAACCCAATCTGCCCACAGGGCTATCAGCCGGGCAGACTTGCCTGCCATTCTGGTCTTCAGAACAACCTGACTGGTCAAAAGCAGTTGTATTGAGGCTGAATTGTGGAGCAGGATGGTTGATCACCTGAGGTGTAGAAGAACATCCGACTGCCAGAATTATCATCGCAGCTAAAATCACTAATTTCAAGGACCAGCTAAACCGGTTAAAGAAAATATGTTGCGACTGGATCATTGTTATAGTGGACGAAGCGATTGTATCTAAACATACCCTATATCGAGCAGATGATATGGGTTGTTAGTGTAGAACCGGTAAATAGGCCGTTTAGAATAGCCCAACATATCTTGGATACGTTCATAGATAATGGGATGAGTAATCCGTGAAAGAACCTGGTCGCGTGCCACCCATTCACTCTCCAGGCTCTCAGCGGTGGTTATTAAGTCGCCTGAAATCCAGCTCCCCAAAAAACTAAAAATCAGTTTCGGTGAGGATGTCAGATTATGATAGATACCAGTCAATTCACCCGGTTGAATTTTGACACCTGCTTCCTCCAATACTTCCCGCTTCAATGCCGCCAGCAGTGATTCCCCTTCATCTACTTGGCCGCCCGGCACCTCCCAACCGCGCCTGGGATTGCGGATGAGCAACACCCTGCCATCCGGGTGGGAAATTAAAGCGGTAACGGCGACAACATGCAGAGGAGCATAATTTGACATAGTTAATTCGATTCCAGGGTATCCAGAACTTGTGGCAAAATCAAGTCTACCCACTCGGCATACATCCTGCCCGAAGGGTGCAAGCCATCGGAGGCAAGCAGACCTCCATCCCGTGCAGCCCGGCGGGATGCCGGGGTGATATCCACGTAAATTGCCCCTGCTTGTTCAGCTTCCTGACGGTTGACTTCATTAAAGGCGTCGATCTCAAATGCAATCTTTTCTCGTTCCAAGCCTTGCGCAAATGGAGTCACCCCCCAATCCGGGATAGAAATCACCATCACCCTGCCTGGATTCCCATCCGCGAATCTGCCCGCCTGATCGAGTAGCCTTCGCAGTTGCTGGCGATAGGTCACAACATCCTGACCGCGATACTGGTTGTTGACGCCGATAAGCAAAGTTACCAGATCATACTCTCCTCGCGGGCTGACCTGAAGGGTGCCGGTTAGCAGCTCGTCTGCGGTCCAGCCGGTACGCGCAACGATCATGGGATCTTCGGTTTACAAGCCTCTCTGTCGAAGCTGCTCGACCAATTGATCGGGCCAGCGTTCGGAGATGGCAACACCTTCACCAATCGTGTACGAGTCGCCCAGAAATAAGATTCGAATCATCGAGGTCGTATCAACAGAGGAAGTATCTGTGTCATCGGGAGTATCTACCGGCACGGCACAACCAACCAATGCTATAACGATCACGATATACCACATCAACGCCTGAAGGGTTTGTGGCTGTTGTCCGTAGATTGCGCCCGGATGTTGCCTTTCGTTAATGATGCTCCCCATGGGCCGAGTCGCCATTTGGCTGATCGAGTCCATACACCGCAACCTGGTCTTGGGTTTTCGTTGCATTAATAATAATGAAAATACTCACGAATACAATAATCAACAAAGTGATCCATAAGGCCGTCACTGGATCAATGGTGAGCTCTCTAACCGGCTCTTCCGATTCAACCAGCGAGCGAACCGTATTTGGGACAGCAGCCAACAGAAGTGGAAGCATAGAATAGACTCCTTGAAGATCTCGGGTGAATTGCCAGTGCTGAGCATAATTATACTGTATCGTCATTCCTCCTCATTCTTTACGTTTTCTAACAAATGCTGTAGACTTCAGGGCATGCCAATCGATCTGGATTTATACCGGCGCGAGGTGAGAGTGGCGATCAAACCGGATGTACGGCTGTCGGTTGTTGATATTGCGCCGGATTACTACAAGCACACATTTTTATTCCTGCATGGCTTTGGCGGCAATGCCATGCAATGGCAATATCAGTTAGAAACCTTGTCGCACACCCAACGCGTTATTGCTCCAGATCTGCGCGGGCATGGGCTTTCTGATAAGCCGCACAGCGATTACAGCCTGTCTGAAATCCTGGCAGATCTCGAGGCCATCCTGGATGTATTCGGCATCACTGGTAAGATCATCATTGCAGGGCACTCTTTTGGCGGTGCTTTGGCTACCGAGCTGTCCATCACCAGGCCAAAGCGCGTTGAAAAGTTGATCCTGATTGCCGCCACTACCCACTATAAAATCAACCCGCTCTACCGTACACTACTCAAATTTCCAGAGAAAAGCCTTAATCTGATCGCTCCATTTGTACGCAAACAGTTATGGGCACCTCCTTATGCCCTTAAGAGTATGCACACCCGGGCTGTCTCGACCTGGGATGGGAGGCAAAGGTATCCCTTGATTAGTGTTCCAACACTGGTGATTCGCGGACATATGGATCGTGTTTTTGAGAAGCCACAGTTCGAGGAAGTGCCCCGACTTATCCCTCAGATTGAGGATATCGACGTGGGCGCATCAGGGCACATGGTGATGCTGGAACGGAGCGAAGCCACCAATCGGGCAATCGCCCGCTTTCTGGATGAAGAAAAACCCTCCTGGTCGCATTCCAGGAAAACCGGAGAGGAACCTGCAGCAAGTCTGCTGATTAAAGAGCGTCCCTGGCTACCCTACTATGATGAGGATGTGCCGGACACAATCAGCATCCCGCAGGCGACACTTCCCGATCTGCTCGGTGCAACCGCCCG
>JAGDMX010000503.1 GCA_017860725.1 Chloroflexota bacterium
GAAGCCAGTCTGCCGCCCTGGTACCCACATCCTATAATTCCTACTTTTAGCTTTCTCAACTGTTCCATGGTTTTCCTCCTGGGTTGATTATTAATCGAAATCCGTGTTCACATGTAGCGATACTTTTCCGCTAGCGCCATAACCCTGCTCAAAATCTCGCCGACTATTTCCAGATGACCGGCGTCCCAAGCCGCACTGGCTTCTCCGAGCATGGCTGCCAACTCATCCGGCATACGCGCCTGGTTAGGTTCCAACAATGAACGGGCGTATTTAACAGCCTCAGACAGGTGGTTATCCAGCAGCTCAACGCCGACTAAAGGCCATACCGCTGTCCAGTAATAGGGTGTAACAACCGCCTGAATGCCAGGTGACTGCCCCCAAAGAGATAGGGCAGCCAGGCCAGACTCGCTGGCAGCACGATAGTCGCCTCTTCGCCAGGCAATCCAAGCCTGGTTCGCCCTGGCAGCACCGGCATACTCAGGCATGTGGGCAACAATTGCTACACTCAACGACCGGCCTGCATATGCCTCTACTTTATCCACCTGCCTCTTTTGCCGATATTGGATCGTCAGGTAGGTCAGGCAGCGCGCCTGCAGGCTGAGATCCCCTCTTTGCTCAGCTAGCAGTAGAGCAGAGGCCAGTTCCTGTTCCGCCAGATCCAGCTCACCAACAAACATAAGTGCAAAGCCATATTGAAACAGCGCCGCCGGTATGTTTTCGTGGATGCCCGCTTGCTGGTAAGCCTCCAGGGCAGCCCTGTAAGTTACGATAGCATCATTGGAAAGATAATACCGGTCACGCCGGAGACTATGTCCGCCTAATGCTCGGAAGAAGCTGGCGCGCTGCGTAGGTGTGCCATATTGTTCTATTACTGGCTGTATTTTCTGACAGGTTTCCTCGCTCTGCGGTAACCATGCCAGCCAGTAATACATGCTAAGCATTTCTAATTGGATCTGTATCCAGCACTGCCAGATGGCAGCACTGGATTCCCCTTCGGCTTCGGAAGCATCGCTGCGGGGCAGGCGCGCCATGGTTTGGTCTACATCACCGAGAATGTGCAGCGCTTCAGAGTAAACTTTCAGTGAAGTCTCAAAGTCATGATCGTCACGCCACGTATTGGCGATCTTCCAGGTGAGCTGCGCCCGTCCAATCGGATGGGCGGCAGGGAGGCACTTTAGGGCAGTCTGAAAAGCGGTCCTGGCTTCTTCATAACGGGTCACGAAATGAAGGATGTCGCCCAGCTTTTCGCCCAAAACCGCTGCAAGTGCCAGATCGCTCTCCTGGTGGCCTTTATTATCTAAGATCGATAACGCGCGCTGATAGTAGCGGATAGCATCTTCGTTAGAGAAGCGAACCGCTGCTGCGTCTGCCGCCCGGTGCAGATACTCCAGTTTTTTCGGCAAGTTTTCCGAACGGTCGTAATGATAAGCCAGCAGGTCCAGGTAGGGAGAAACATCCCCTCCGGCGCGTTCTTCCAAGAAAAAGGCATAGAGCTCATGCAGATATGCCCTGGTGGCGGTAGGGAGGGTTTCGTAGGCCACTTCCTGAGTAATGATATGTCGGAACAAGTACGTCAACTCAGGCTCAGGCGTTTCAAGCGGCGTCAGGTCGAGACTCGCCAGAATATCCAGGTCGCTTCGGAGTGTTTCGGTTGGCCCCAGGTCTGGATAATAACCGAGCAAGTGGTCGAAACGAAAAAGACGCCCAATAATGCTGGCAACTTTCAGAGAAAGCTGTTGCCGAGCAACGAGTTGATCAATGCGACTCAAAATCAGGCTTTGCAGGCTGGTAGGCAAATCCAATGTTTCAATGGCCCGGTCATCATGCAGGTCGATATCCGGCTCTTACGGCCTGTTCCGCTTCGGCGGGAGAAAGTTCAGACAAAGAAATCCTGGTGAAATATGACAATGCTTCCAGGCGATTTATCACATCCATTTTTAGTTCGACAGGGCGATAAGCCAGCAAAATCAGCACTGGCACGCCTGTAATTGAACTTGCGATGTCCTCGAGTAAGGCGCTTGAAGACTGGTCGATCCAGTGCACATCCTCCAATACCAGGAATAAACCGCACCGATCACCCGCAGCATTCTGCAACGCAGCTTCATGGACAACAGCTTGCAAGCAATCCAATAGCAGCGCATGCAGCGCCGAGCGGCGAGAGCGCGGTTCTAACGTTAATGTGAAGTCATTTTCGGGGATCGTCATTCCCAATAATGGGCTCAAAAGGGGTAAAGCCTCCAATCGAGCTGGGACAAGTTCCTCGATTATTCCTGCGAGGTTACGAATTTGCCGTCGTAGAGGCGCATCCGGGTTTATCTCAAAGATCGCCCGCCAGATCTGCCCCCACACCAGATATGCGTTATGGATTCCATCGCTCTGGCAGGCGCCACCATAACCGACCAACCCTTTGCGCCGCGCAGACCGAATAGCTTCAGCCATCAAGCGGCTCTTGCCTAAGCCCGCCTCGGCGGTGATTCCCACTACCTGTCCCTGCCCGGCCAAAACCAGGTCTATTTTTTCCTCGATGATTGCCAGCTCTCTTATCCGACCAACCATTGGCAAGGTGTTGTCCGGCTCCTGCAGCCGGATGGTACGCTCCTTACGGATTTCCCCAATAGCAAACACCGGCAACGGTTCTGATTTGCCCTTGAAACGGATCGGCGCTCTCGGTTCAAAACTCAAGTCGCTCGAATGCAGCCTGACATCGCCTGTAAAAGCCTTATATACCCGATTGGTGATCAGCACCTCGTCCGGCTCCGCACGGCTCATTAAACGGGCGGCCAGATTAACATCATCCCCTAAAGCGCCATATGCACGTCGCATGCGCCCACCATATGCTCCCGTACGCATCGTCCCCCTGCTGACGCCAATGCGCACTGTCGCGTGCCAATCCAATGAAAGTACCATATCGCGTAAGTTGAGCGCAGCTTTCACCACCCGTCCGGTATCATCCTCGTGGGCGGTGGGCGCACCGAAAATGGCGTAAATGTAACTGCCCTTGTCACCGATTATGACTTCCAGCAGCGTCCCTTCAGACCGCGCAAGCTCGCTCTGTGCTCGGCAGATCAACTCGTTCAATTTATGGCCAGCCTGCGGGTCGTGGTCGTAGTCTATTTCTGAAAAACTCAGAAACAAAGCACAGCACGGGCGTAGCTCGGTGAGGAACTCGCCAAGGTTATCCCTCAGGCGCTGGTAGACCTGTGGCAAGAGCCAGGGACGCACCTGATCTTCGTTGATGGAATGCGGGGGCAGCTCAGGCCAAGGCGAGGGAGTGACAGCCTGGTGAAATTTAACCAATACTGTGAACCTGGAGCCATTCTCCGTCTCGCGTTGCTCACCCCACAGCACCTGTCCACCCAGGCTCAAAGCGGCGACCTCATCTACCAGCACTTCGCCGCGCCCGGCATGATGCTCACCTTCAGCCACGCGTTGCAAAGTATCTCCAACCAGGATAGCAAAGCGTTGAATAGCCGGGTCTCCAATCAAAAAGCGGCGGATTGGACCAGCCGCTATGGAAATTTTCACAGCCAAAGAGATTGACTGATCACCAGAAATAACAAGGCTTCTGACAGTTCTCATGGCAGATTGCATTGCCAGTGCACACGCAGCAGCGCGTTGAGGGCCGTTAGCGACTCCTGGTGCAGTAGTAACGAGGTCATCGAACCAGCAAGTAATGGCGTCCCCCGAAAAACTAATCACACTCCCTGAAAATCGATTCACTTCAGAAATTAAACCATCGAAGATCGTGTTGATGTATTTGATGAGTTCTTCTGCCCCCTGTCGCGGGCCATACACCTTTGAAAGAGCTTCGGCTGTGGAGGTAAAGCCAGACACATCAGCAAATAGGGCAGCACCAGT
>JAGDMX010000143.1 GCA_017860725.1 Chloroflexota bacterium
TTCTCCGGTAGCTCTACCAGCAGCACATCGGTGACGTGCAAATCCCAGCTTTTACCCACCAGGGTGACCACCGGGGTTTCTGCATTGACCAGCATCTTGAAATTAGAGTCATCTTCTGGCCGAGACCCCTTTTTCAGTGTAAAGCCAAAGGCAGAGATTTTTGCATGCTGCCACTTGATTTTTTTAGCACGGTCAAAAAAGGCGGCATCTTTCGGATTCGAGCCGGGCCAGCCGCCCTCAATGTAATGAAAGCCGAAATCATCCAGGCGCCGGGCGATTTTGATCTTATCGTCCAGCGAGAGGGAGATCCCTTCCCGCTGGGTACCATCGCGCAAGGTCGTGTCGTAAAGCTGGATAGCAGTCATAGGGCCCATCCTCTCGTACGTTCATAAGCCTCGATTTCAGGCGCGTGATGCAACAGATATTGCAGGGAGTCCAGCCCTTCCAACAGGCAGGTTTTATTGAAAGCATCGATCGGGAAAGATACCTGTGAACCGTCCGGCAATGTAAGCGTTTGGCTGGCGAGATCGATGGTGACCTGCACGGTAGGGCTCTCGCCAGTCATAGCAAACAGCCGGCGCTGTGTATCAGCATCGACTACGATTGGCAGTAAACCATTTTTCAAAGCATTGTTGCGGAAAATATCTGCAAAAGATGTGCTAATCACAGCCCGGATTCCCCAACCGGCAAGCGCCCAGGGGGCGTGCTCTCTTGAAGATCCGCAGCCGAAATTGTCACCGGCCAGCAAAACCTGCGCTCCTTGCACCTCATGATTATTCAATATAAACTCCGGGTTAGGACTGCCATCTGAGAGGTAGCGCCAACTGGAGAACAATCCATCCGCCAGGCCGGCCTTATCCGTGACTTTTAGATAACGAGCCGGGATGATCTGGTCGGTATCGACATCATCGCGCGCTAGGGGGATAATCCCCGATGTCAGGGTTTTGAAGCATTCCATTGTATTTGCTCTCTTGAAAATGTTACAGCAGGGTGCGAGGGTCGGTAATGCGACCGGTGATGGCAGATGCCGCAGCCGTCAGCGGGCTGGCCAGGAAGGTGCGCCCGCCTTGACCCTGCCGACCTTCGAAATTGCGATTGCTGGTGGAGACGGCGTACTGGCCGGGCTGGAGCTGGTCGCCATTCATGGCGATGCACATGCTGCAGCCTGCAAAACGCCACTCGCCGTTGGCTTCTTTGAATACCCGGTCAAGACCTTCGGCTTCCGCCTGGCGGCGAATGCTCTCCGATCCCGGCACGACCAACAAGCGCACATTGTCGGCGACCACCCGGCCACGCAGTAAATTGGCTGCCTGGCGCAGGTCGGATAGGCGCGAGTTGGTGCAGCTACCGATGAATACCACATCCACCGGGTGACCTTGCAAGGGGGACCCGGGTTGCAGATCCATATAGCTCAGGGCTCTCTCCAGGCTGCCACGCCGGACAGCGTCGGATTCGATGGCCGGATCGGGGATGCGCTGGCTGATCGGGATGCTCATGCTGGGATTCGTGCCGTAGGTCACCATCGGCTCCAGCCGGCTGACATCGATATCGACCTGCCGGTCGTAAACTGCGTCCGGGTCGCTGGGCAGGCTGCGCCAGTTAGTTAAAGCACTTTCCCAGGCGGCACCTTGAGGAGCATAGGCGCGGCCCGCCAGGTATTCGAAGGTGGTATCGTCCGGGGCTATCATCCCGGCGCGCGCACCGCCTTCGATCGACATATTGCATAAAGTCATGCGCTCTTCCATATTGAGCGCCTCAACGGCATCCCCGCTGTACTCAAAAACGTGCCCGGTGCCGCCGCCAATGCCGATGCGACCGATCAACGCCAGAATCATATCCTTGGCAGTCACTCCCGGCGAAAGCCGGCCGCTGAAGCTTACCAGGTAAGTCTTGGGTCGATCCTGCAGCAGGCATTGGGTTGCCAGGACGTGCTCGACCTCGCTGGTGCCAATGCCGAATGCCAGGGCGCCAAAGGCGCCGTGGGTTGAGGTGTGGCTGTCGCCGCACACGATCGTCAATCCGGGTTGGGTTAATCCTAGCTCTGGGCCGATCACGTGAACGATGCCTCGCTGCGGGTTGTCCAGGTCGAGCAGGCGGATGCCAAACTGCTTGCAGTTGGCTTGTAGCTGCTGAAGCTGGCGGCGCGCCATGTTGTCCATCAGGGGCAACTCCAGGGTATTGGTCGGTGTGGAGTGATCCATGGTCGCGAAAGTCTGCCCAGGACGACGCACAGGCAAGCCTCGCTGGCGTAAGCCTTCGAAAGCCTGCGGGGAGGTCACCTCGTGAACCAGGTGCAGGTCGATGTAGAGAATAGCAGGCGAGCCCGGCTCTTGCAGTACGACGTGCCGGTCCCAGATTTTTTCAAAAAGGGTTTTTGACATGCGGCTCTAAACCATCCCGGAAGTATCCCAGCCGGATGGGATGGTACGCGGCTCGCTGAATTTGATTGACTCCCAGGGAGATTCTACGTAAGTTGAGGCTTCGCCGCCGGCAATCAAATGCTGGTCGTTAAATCCGGACAGGTCCCAACCGGATGGGAAGGTTCTCAGCTCGTCGAAGTAATTGTGGTAGTACTCGTTGATATTCATCATGGCCTCCAGAAAATAGCTTGCGATCAGTCCTTCAGGTCAGGCTGCAATCTCGGCAGCCTGTTCGTGCTGCGTCGAGCGCAGCAGCTTATTGAGCGCCGCCAGGTAAGCTTTTGCACTGGCGACGATAATATCGGTGTCGGCGCCGTACCCGCCGTAGGTACGCAGGTGGATTTGCTCACTTTGGGGCGAGGTGCGTGCCTGGTGAATGCCGTTCTCTCCTTGCAGGCGCACCGTGACTTCGCCAATAGCGTCAATGCCCTCGGTGACGGCGTGTACGTTAAACTCCAGCAGCTTGCTCTTGGAGCCGATAATCATGTCAATGGCTTTGTAAGTGGCATCGACCGGCCCTGTGCCGACCGAGGCCTGTATATACAGCGTGTCATCCGGACCGCGCAGGCGCACTGTGGCGGTAGGCATGCCCATCGTCCCACAAGCCACCTGCAGGCCGTCGAGGCTGAATACTTCATGCGACTGGTAAGCCTGGTCTTCCACCAGGGCTTCCAGGTCGGCCTCGGTGATGATCTTCTTTTTATCGGCGAGCTGTTTAAAGCGCTCGAAAGTCCGATCCAGCTCCTCGGCAGTCATGTCGTAACCCATCTCTGCCAGGTGCACTTTTAATGCATGCCTGCCACTGTGCTTGCCCAATACCAGGCGAGAGCGGCTCAACCCAACGGTCTCGGGGCGCATAATCTCATAGGTCTGCTGATTCTTTAGCATGCCGTCCTGGTGAATACCGGCTTCATGGGCAAAGGCGTTCGCCCCTACGATGGCTTTATTCGGCTGGATAGGGATGCCGGTATAGTTGGACACCATGCGGCTGACTCGGGAAATCTGGGTTGTATCGATGCCGGTCTCAAGCCCGAAGACTCCCCGGCGGGTGTGGAGCGTCATGACGATTTCCTCGAGCGAGGTATTGCCGGCGCGCTCGCCGATGCCATTCATGGTGACTTCCGCCTGGCGCGCCCCGACCATGATGCCGGCCAGGGTGTTAGCGGTTGCCAGCCCCAGGTCATTGTGGCAGTGAACGGAGATGGTGACGTTTTCTGCTCCGGGTACATTCGCGATGATCCCGGAGATCAGTGCGCCATATTCGTCAGGTGTGGTGTAGCCGACAGTATCCGGGATATTCAAGGTGGTGGCACCGGCTTTGATCGCTTCGCCCAGCACCAGGTAGAGGAATTCAGGATCGCTGCGCCCGGCATCCTCCGGGGAGAATTCCACATCCGAGCAGAGTGAATGCGCATAGCCGACCATCTCTCTTACCCGTTCCACAACTTCTTCAGGATCCATGCGCAGTTTGTAGCGCATATGGATCGGCGAGGTCGCCAGGAAGGTGTGGATGCGCGGGTAAGTGGCAGAGCGCACGGCTTCCCAGGCGGCATCGATATCTTTTTTGTTGGCGCGCGCCAGCCCGCAAATAATGGGAACATGGGCGGAAAATTCGCTCTCTCCGGGGGGTGGATTACCCACCTCGACGGCAATCCGCCGCAATCCTTCCAGGTCGTCCGGTGAAGCTGCCGGGAATCCGCCTTCGATCACATCCACGCCCATGCGCGCCAGGTTGCGTGCAATCTCCAGCTTTTCGGCTGAAGTCAGGCTTGCTCCGGGAGATTGCTCGCCGTCGCGCAGGGAAGTATCAAATATTTTTACATGCTTCGAGTTCACGATCTACTCCTGTAAACGATTGACCCACAGGGATCTTCGTCAATTTGATCTCCGGATTATTCGCCCGGTTTAATCGTCACCGGATCGATGAAGGGCATCATCTGGCGCAGGTCAGCGCCAACTTTTTCAATCATATGATCCTGGTTCAGACGGCGCTGTTCGTTGAACCAGGGCCGGCCTTGCTGGTTTTCCTCGATCCACTGTTTGGCGTAGGTTCCATCCTGGATATCTTTCAGGATTTGGGACATGGCATACTTGGTCTCCTCGGTGACGATCTTCGGGCCGGCGGTGTAATCGCCATGCTCGGCCGTATCGGACACGGAATAGCGCATGTAGTTCAAGCCGCCGCGGTACATCAAATCGACGATCAGTTTCAGCTCGTGCATGCACTCGAAATAGGCCAGCTCCGGCTGATAGCCGGCCTCCACCAGGGTTTCAAACGCGGTTTTTACCAGGGCGGAGACCCCTCCACACAGCACGGCCTGTTCTCCAAACAGGTCGGTCTCTGTTTCCTCAGAAAATGTCGTCTTTAACACACCGGCGCGAGTGGCGCCAATGCCCCAGGCATAGGAGAGGGCATTATCCCAGGCTTGCCCGCTGGCATCCTGGTGGACGGCCATCAATGCTGGCGTCCCACCGCCTTCGCGGTAGACCTCTCGCACGCGGTGTCCCGGCGCCTTGGGGGCAACCATACTGACATCGACACCGGCAGGCGGAGTGATGGTGCCGTAGCGAATGTTAAAGCCGTGAGCAAACATCAGGGTATTGCCGGGGGTCAAGTGCGGGGCGATCGAGCTGGCATAGATTGCAGGCTGCTCGGTATCGGGCGCCAGGATCATGATGGTATCTGCCCAGGCAGCCGCCTCGTCAATTGGGCTGACCGGTAAGCCCTCGGCCTCGGCTTTCACCCACGATTTGCTTCCCGGGCGCAAGCCAACGCAAACGCTCACGCCGCTATCGCGCAGGTTGAGTGAGTGGGCATGCCCCTGCGAGCCATAGCCAATGATGGCTACCTTTTTCGTCGCGATCAGGTGCGGGTTGGCATCCGAACTGTAGTAAACCTTTGCCATAATGATTCCTCTCGTTATAAATTTGAAGGGTCTGCTTAGTGCACTTCCTCATCCCATTCGTGGTAACCATTCCCATTCACGCCTGGGGAATGGCGTACGCCGATATAGTTACCGCGCATCATCGCTACCTGGCCGGTGCGCACCATCTCCATCACACCGAACGGGCGCAGCAGCTCCACCAGGCTCTCGATTTTATCCTCGGTGCCGGTGATCTCTACGATGACGGAGTCCGGCGCCACGTCAATGATGCGGGCGCGGAATATAGATGCCAGGTTGTTGATCTCGCCGCGCTGCTCGGATGTGGCTTTGACCTTGATCAAGGCCAGGTCACGAAAAACCGCTGGCTGGCTGGTGACATCCTGAACATCAATCACGTTGACCAGCTTATACAGGTTGACCTCTACTTTGCGGACATCGGTCAGTGGATCGTTATCCATGCAGTCTACGACGATCGTCATGCGCGACACTTCGGGTTTTTCGGTACGCCCGACGTTCAACGATTCGATATTGAAATTACGGCGCCGGAACAAGGAAGCAACCCGGTTCAGAACTCCGGGCTTGTTTTCTACCAGGGCGATTAATGTATGTTGCATCTTATTCTCCTTATCAATCGCTCGCCGGTTAAGTGCGAGCGGGACGGCGAATCATATTTTCCAGCGAGGCGCCAGTGGGAACCATCGGGTAAACCGCCTCTTCTTGCTCGACGCGGAATTCGAGCAGAACCGGCCCGGGTGTCTGGCGGGCGAATTGGATAGCCGGTACGACCTGGTCAGGTGTCTCCACTCGCCGGGCGGGGATGCCGTGGGCTTCGGCGATCTTGACAAAATCCGGGTTGCGCAACTGGACGGCAGAGTAACGCTTTTCGAAGAAAAACTCTTGCCATTGGCGCACCATACCCAGGAAATTGTTGTTCATGATAGCTATTTTGACATTGGCGCCTTCCTGGACGGCGGTTGCCAGCTCGGCCTGCGTCATCTGAAAGCCGCCATCCCCGGCGATTGCCCAGATTTCATGGTCTGGAAAAGCGAACCAGGCGCCGATTGCCGATGGTAATCCAAAACCCATCGCTCCGGCTCCGCCGGATGTGATCAGGCGGTGAGGTTTTTCCAGGGCATAGTATTGAGCGGTCCACATCTGGTGCTGGCCGACATCGGTGGCAATAATCGCGTCGCCGGCAGTGGCACCCCACAGCTCGCGCAACACGTGCG
>JAGDMX010000144.1 GCA_017860725.1 Chloroflexota bacterium
GGCGCTGGGGGATCTATCCCACCACCCGCCCCTCCTGGCACTCAAGCCACCGGCAGCCCTGCAGCACCATCGCAAAAGCGCGGCATTTCCGTTGCCTGGCTGGCTGGCGGCGCCGCCACATTGCTCATCGTGCTGGTCATCATCTTCTTCGCCAGTGGTGGATTCTCTGGTTTGGGTGCCAGCCAGGAGGCAACCGAAACCGCACCTCTGGCTACCCTGGCTTCTGCCACGTCACCGCCCGCAACAGCCACAAACACATCCACGGAAGCCCCGCCACCAACCGCCACATATACAACCGCCCCTACCAAGACAGCCACTCCCACTGATACGCCAATACCGGAACCTTATGTCGGTATTACCCGCATCAGTGTCATGCTTGACTCACTAGGTGCTCCATCCAATTTCAGTATTGAATACACGACGGAGAACTTTACCGAGAGCCGTACGGAATATCACATCCATTTCTTTTTCAATACGGTAATGCCCGAGAACGCCGGGAAGCCTGGCACTGGCCCATGGGAGCTGTATTACGGGCCCAGCCCTTTTACCAGGATGAAAGTGAACGCCCGACCTGCGAATGCCACACAGATCTGCGCCCTGGTTGCTAATTCCGATCACACGCTTTACTACCCGGCATCGGGCGAGCTAAATACCGGCAATTGCTGGGACATTCCCACTTATTGATACTTCAAGCGTTTTATATCTATATAGAGAACCGGCAGCTTTTGCTGGCTGCCGGTTTTATATCAATCGCCTGATTGGTTGAGCATAGCCAATTTCATCCGCTGCAGCGCCTGTTCTAAAAGGCTTCTACGCGTGCCAAAATTCAATCGAACGAACCCTTCCCCACCTTTCCCGAAGGATTCTCCATCCTGCAGAGCAACCCGGGCTTTTTCAAGGAAGAATTTATACGGATTCTCATCGATACCCGCCCCCCGGCAATCCAACCACGCCAGGTATGTCCCTTCCGGGCAGCTCATCCGGATGCCGGGCAGCTCGTTGTTAACGAAATCATGGACAAAATCCCGATTGATCCGCAAATATTCCAGCAACTGAGCCAGCCACTCATCACCATACTGGTAAGCCGCCTGGGCAGCCGTAAGGCCCATCAGGTTCACCCATGGGACCAGGCCGTGACGCGAAGCCAGGTATTGTTCTCTGAGCTCGGGATTTTGAATGATGGCAATCGAGCACTGCAAACCTGCCAGATTATAGGTTTTACTGGGTGCAATCAAAGTGATCGTATTCTGAGCGATCTCCGGGTGCAGGGCTGCAATGGGAATATGCCTGTAACCCGGATAGACCAGGTCGGCGTGGATTTCATCCGAGCAGACCACCACATTCTTGCGCAAGCAGATTTCAGCCATGCGTTCCAGCTCATCGGTCCGAAACACCCGCCCAACGGGATTGTGAGGATTGCACAGGATGAACACCCGCGTATCGCCAGTAATTGCATTTTCGAAAACCTGCCAATCAATCGAGTAAGACCCGTCCAGCTCAAGGGTCAGCTCCATCTCTTGATAAGCGCAAGAAGTCGTTTTTGCCGCGTGCAAGATAGGCGGATAAACCGGTGTCTGGATCAAGACAGCACTACCGGGAGAGGCTGTACAGTAGCTGGCCAGATTAAACCCAACAATCACACCGGGTATCAATAAGACATCCTGAGGCTCAATCGTCCAGTTAAAGCGTTGCGCCATGCGATCGACGATCAATTGGCGGAATCCAGGGAGATCATCGGGCTGGTTCCCCAGCCCGCCCGGATAACCGAATACCCCGTGCTCGACACGCGCGTGCAACGCCCGGATGACCGGCTC
Organism: Chloroflexota bacterium; assembly: GCA_017860725.1. Lineage (GTDB taxonomy): Bacteria > Chloroflexota > Anaerolineae > Anaerolineales > UBA4823 > CTSoil-045. Next base: position 1,815 of record JAGDMX010000144.1, read on the forward strand.
CGGGGATATAAAATCCATATCCGCTACCCACAGGGGAATCACATCCGCTGGGTAGGCATTCCACTTTTCACTATCGCTGTTCCGTCGGTCAATGATCTGATCAAAATCGTAATTCATGCGATGCTATCTCTACGGTATCTTGGCCCCAAAATTATCAAAAAGGATTTCGGTATTACCGACCTCAAAAGCGGCAGCCGCCAGGCCAACGTCGCCCGAGGATATGTCTGTATCTTTCACCTCCTGCAGCTTGAGCCCATTGAGATAGAAAGTCAAAGTATCGCCAATACACGAAACCTGGAAGTGATTGGTGGTGTTGCCCTGGTGGATGGTATCGGAGTACTCCAGGAATTCCGAACCCAAAAGCTCTTCTTTGCCCGCTTTGTGCTTCTCGATGGCGTAGTATCCGCTGCTTTGGATGGCAAACAGATAATAGTTATCCTCATCCTGATAGCGGCAGATCACTCCAATATAGTTGTTGTCGGTGCCGGATACCTTTGTCGCTTCGACCTCAAGCGTTACGTCGGAATAGGCGCGGTTGGCGACCCCCCAAGCGATAATTTCTGGCAGTTCAGCATACACCCGGTAATGACCACGGTAATAGTCAGCCGATCCGGCATCATTGCTAAAGCGTTCCCAGCCGGAGTTCGGATCAGAGAAATCATCCCGAAAAACAGCTGGTCCAGGAGCAATGCTCACGGCAGGCGCAGATGTAGCCTGTGGCTGTACGGCAGGTGCAGTGGGACTGGGCTCTATAACCTGAGCGGTTGTGAGTACAGTTGGAATCGCAGCGATGGAGCTATCTGTCAGAAGCACGGGTACAGTCTCCGTAGCCTTTTCCGCTGTTTGTGAACTACCCCAATTCATCCACCCATAAACCAGGGCGCATACACTCAGAGCTACAACTACCAGGAGTGCAGCACCCGCCAGAATATATTTTCGTCGATCAGGCTGATCGGTTGATGGAAGTTCGGCTGAACGCTCAGTTACGGGCGACGGACTCCGTTTGCTGACAATCGCTTGCATGGCTTCAGCCATATCACCGGCGGTTCGGAAGCGCTGCTGACGGTCTTTCGCCATCGCTTTGGAGATGATATGCTGAGATTCGGGTGGCAAGTCGGCGCGCACAGACAGGATGCGCGGTACCGGCTCGGTGATGTGCTTGAGTGCCAGGCCGATTGGCGTCGTCGAATCGTAGGGCTGCTTTCCTGTAAGCATCTCATACAGGATCGCTCCCAGGGCATACACATCGCTGCGCGCATCAATATCTTTCTCTCCGCGCACCTGCTCCGGGCTCATATAAGCAGGTGTGCCGATCAACAAATCTCCGGTCAAGTTTGTACTGCTTTCGATTAACCGAGCAATCCCAAAATCGGAGATATAAGCATTTCCATACCGATCAAAAAGAATATTACCGGGTTTTAGATCGCGGTGGACGATTCCACGGGCATGCACTTGGTCTAGGGCAGGCGCCAGGCGCAGGAAAATTTGAGAAGTCTCTTCAAAAGACAGCGGTTTCTGCTTGATCCTGTCTGCCAGCGAGCCGCCGGACATATAGCGCATCACCAGATAGAGCTGGTTATTCTCTTCACCGTAATCATATACCGGGACGATGGATGGATGTTCAAAATTGGCGATAACCTTGGCTTCGCGCTCGAAACGTTTCCGGAAAACATCCTGCTCCAACAATTGAGCCGGAAGGACTTTAATAGCAACATCCCGCTCCATACTCAGGTCGCGAGCGAGGTAAACAACCGCCATGCCTCCGCGGCCAACCTCCTCTAAGACCTTGTATCGTCCGATTTGCTCTGGCATCATCAATAATCGGTGTGCAATGTAAGAGCTGAAATAATTACGCTAATTCTATCACGCCTGTCTACCTGCTCCTCGTTGAGCCAGTTAGTACAGGGTTTATGCCCTCAGGAATATGATTCAAGAAATGTCCTTAATCAATCACCAAATTGTAGAAATTGTAGTTTAATTAACATGAATTCGGGATAAAAGATTTTGGATATATTTTGGGCGGCTCCGCCGCCCAAAATATATCCAAACACCTCTTTTTTCCTTATCCCGAACTGACGTTAATCAAGCAGGTCATAAAGCAAGCGACGGATCAAAACCAATCATTCCAGGATTGATTCGTGTTTTACTGGGGAGTATTGGCTTCATGTCCATTGATGCACAGGTTTGAACAGAGAACCCAGACAAAGTCATACCAGGAGGGCCAGGGATGTCAAAGTTACCCGGATATTTTGAAATTAGCACCGGCAGTTCAGGTGAAGGCGTAGAAGGGAACCATTTATCGGCAGGATTGCAAGCCCGGTTGGAATGGGTTGAGGGAGTACCAGTGCTAACAAATACAGGAGCCGCCGGTCAGGTGCGTATCAATTCGGTTCCGCTGGCCCCAGGCGTGCCGTATCTCCTCCAGCCTGGTGACCGGATTACCATTGGTGGGATCACCCTGACCTGGACGGCAGGCCTCGAGATACCCAAGCCAATTGCGGAGCCAATGCTTGCTCCAGTTGCCCAGCCGGAGCCTGCTCAGCCGACACAGTACACTCTGATGGTAAAAACCGCCAATTGGAGCAAAGCATTCCCATTAACCGGAGAGATCATCCGCCTGGGACGTGCTGTAGACAACGATATCCCCATCGATGACAAGCTGGTCTCCCGCTATCATGCCCAACTGCTGCGCAGAGGCGACGATTACGAAATCGTTGACCTGGGCAGTGTCAACGGACTGGCTTTCCAGAATAACCGCATAACCAAAAGGATACTGGTGAACGGTGACGTGATCGGCATCTCTCGCAGCATCACGCTAACCTATCATGCTCCTCAGTCACCCGCAGTCACGCCCAGCCCAACCCAAGAGCCGGAAATCCCGGAAACCCTCATTAAAGCGGCCAAGGCGGCTGCCAGCCCCCTCTCACCCCTTGAGGAGCCTCCCGCTCCGGATAAAACCGTTGTTATGCCCAAGAAATCCACACGGACCCCTGAAACACCATCCACTGTGGTAGTAGCCAAGAAACCATCTGAGCTTCCAAAATCACAAGTGCCCAATCAGACAGTGGATCAACCAAAACCGGCTGCAGGAAGCCCATCGACGATCATCTCGCCCAAGCAGCCCACTTCACCTGGCGACCTGGGCGAAACTGCGGCTGTGGATATGGCTAGCGTAGTGGAAAGCGGGTTCGATCAGCAGTTTATCCCAGCGGTAACGCCGCGCGATACACAAATCCCATACTTAATCATCCATCTACCCGATCGCACCTGGGAGGTGGACTTTGATCGGGAAAGATTGACAATCGGTCGTAGTGACGATAATGACATCCAGATCCGAGACGACTCGATCTCCCGCCGCCATGCATTGATCGAGCGTCGCGGGGATGGCTTTCTCCTGCGTGACGCCGACAGCCGCAATGGAGTCTGGCTGGGCAAGCGGCGCATCGACCAGCACCGCCTGCGCGATGGCGACGTAATCAGCCTCGGCCGGGCCAAGCTGATCTTCAAAGGTGGCTTCAAGCTTGACGATTTAACCTTGATCGGTGCCCCGCGCATCGATAGCAGACCTGTTCGCCGGTCGGTAGTGTTTGTGCCCGGTTTCGGCGGTTCGGAGCTGTGGCTGGGCAGCGAAAAGATCTGGCCGGCTCCCAAGACGATCATCTCGAACCCGGAGATTTTCCGTCTTCCAGGCGACACGCGCATCCAAGCTCGCAACATCGTCAGCGATGTAGTCATTATCCCGGGAATTATGAAGCAGGAGCAATACAGCCGCCTGGGCGACTACCTGGAAAGCGGTTTGGGCTACGAGCGCGGTAAGGACCTGTTTGAGTTCGCCTATGACTGGCGGCAAGATATTCGCCTTAATTCTCAACGCCTGGCGCAAGCGATCGATGGCTGGAAAATTAGGTCGCCGATTACGATCATCGCCCACAGCCTGGGGACACTAGTCTCGCGTTATTATGTTGATAAGTTTGGCGGGAAAGACAAAGTAGAGCGATTGGTATTAATGGGCGGGCCGCAATACGGTACGCCAAAAAGCCTGGCAATTATTATGGTTGGACCCGGGTTGCTGCCTTTTGGATTTGGCGATGAGCGCATGCGCCGGGTATTAAACACAATGCCTTCTTCCTACCAGATTTTGCCGATCTACCCGTGTGTGTTTGATCAATACGGCAGACAGGTCGACTTACTGGAAGACGAAAGCTGGTTGCCGGAAAACCAGCGCCCCTTCCTGGGGATGGCCCGCAGCTTTCGCAAGGAATTAGGGTTCCAGGCCAGTGTCCCGGCTGTCTCGATCTTTGGCTATGGCTTGAAAACTGTGCTGCGCATGAAAGTAAACCGTCGCTCGGATGGCAGTTGGGACAAGATGGAACCGCTGGACGAGCTTGGCGGCGATTCGACCGTCCCGGCCGGCAGTGCAGTTCTGCAAAATTCGGAAATTCACCCGGTGAGGCAGGAGCATGGTTCTTTATACGTCGATAATGATGTCAAAATGCGGCTTAAAGTCGAGCTGACAAGATCTACAACGATGCAAAGGAGAAAATAGGGATGGATTCCAGAGGAATTTTACAGGTACGATCGCGCGGCACAATCAAGAATTATTACCTGCAGGCACCATCGATCACGATCGGGCGTCTGGACGATAATCCGATCGTCTTACATGATTCGCAAGTCTCCCGCCAGCATGCCAGAATCGACTGGGTTCGCAAGTCTCCCGCCAGCATGCCAGAATCGACTGGGCCGAAGGACAGGCGCGCCTCACAGACCTGGGCAGTGCCAACGGAAGCCTGCTGAATGGTCAGCAAGTCTTGCCGAATACACCCCAGGCACTAAATCGTGGAGACGTTCTTCGGTTGGGTGAATGTGAGCTTGAGCTATACACAGCCACGAAACTCGTGCGCCTAAGCGCAAATGGCCAGTCTTTACCTCAGGAACGACCGGCCTTGCTGGCTTTCGCCGCGCCTGCGTCAATCAAGTTGCTACCGGATCATCGATCTGGGAAGCGCCAATGGTTTGGCCGTCCAGGATACACCGGTGACAGAGCTGCTGTTGGTCGATGGAGATACTCTTTCGATTGCAGACGATGTCAACCTGACCTATCAAATATCGCCAGAGCAAGCCCCAGGCGATACAGTTCAATTTGCAGCCCCGGAGGTTGTACCGGCCTCCGCACCATTTGTGGAACCTGCCCCGGTCGAGGTGTCGCCGCCGGCCACCCTGGTCGGTGTCGTCCCGGAGGTGGCCACGACGATCCAAAAAATCGACCTGCGCCAACAGGCAACCCTGAGTATAGGCCGCAGCCCGGATAATGACCTGGTGCTTGAGCATCCTTCTATTTCGCGCCATCACGCCCGCATTGCTCGAGTTGGCCAACAAGACCAGTTTTTCATTGAGGATTTGCGTTCCAGCAACAGCACATTCGTTAATGACCAGCCAATTGAGCCTGGAAAGCCTTATCCGCTCATCCCCGGCAACACCGTCCGCATCGGCCCGATCAAATTCCTGTTCGCTCCCGAAACCCTGCAGGCGGTAGACGAGTCGCGCGACCTGCGGCTGGACGCGCTACACCTGAACCAGTTCGTGGGCAAAGGAGTCAACCTGTTGCAGGATATTTCGTTGGCTGTCCAGCCGCGCGAATTCGTAGCGGTGGTGGGCGTCAGCGGGGCCGGCAAATCCACCTTTATGAACGCCTTGACCGGCTTCAAGCCTGCCAGCGACGGCAGCGTGATGGTTAACGGCACCGACCTGTATAAGAATTACAACGCCTACCGCACCGACATCGGCTATGTCCCCCAGGATGATATCATTCATCGCGAGCTGCCTGTCGGGCGGGCGCTGGATTATGTGGCCCGCCTGCGCCTGCCGGCAGACACAAACACCAACGAGCGGGGTAAGATTGTCCAGGACGAAATGGAAACTCTGGGCTTGATCGAGCGTAAAAACGTCCCGGTTGGCAGTCTGAGCGGTGGTCAGCGCAAGCGCGTTTCCATTGGTGTTGAACGCATCACCCGTCCTGGTTTATTCTTCCTGGACGAAGCCACCTCCGGTCTCGATCCCGGCACCGAGAACCAGCTTATGCGCATGCTGCGCCAGTTGGCCGATCAGGGGCAGACGATTTTACTGATCACTCACGCCACAAAGAATGTTGTATTGTGCGACCTGGTCATCTTCCTGGCCAAGGGTGGTCACCTGGCCTACTATGGCCCACCCTCCGAGGCCCTGACACATTTTGGCGTCAGGGATTTCGACGAAATCTATGAAAAATTGATGAGTGAAAAGTCACCCAAAGAATGGGCTGAGATATACCGCCAATCGCCGCAGTACCAAACCTATGTGGTCGAGCGCCTGCAAGCCAAGTACGGCGAGCTACAGCAGGTCGCGCCGACAGCCCCGACCAGGCAGCCAGCAGCAGGCGATCGCTTACCCAAGAAAAAGGTGAAGCGCCCGTCTGGCTTTCGGCAGTTCCTCGTGTTGACCCAGCGCAATTTGGATATCATCCGCACCGATAAAAAGAACCTGTTGCTCTTGCTGCTCCTTGCTCCGTTGCTGGGTTTGGTAGGCTTTTTGATCTGGGACAAGCCTATCTTCGACCCGGTGACTGGCGATCCTTTTGAGGTTATGACCCTGCTTTTCCTGGCATCGATCATTCCCTTCCTGATCGGCTCGCTCAGCTCGATGCGAGAAATTGTTAAAGAAAAGCCCATCTACCTGCGTGAGCGAACGGTAAATCTAAAAATCCTGCCTTATGTTGTTTCCAAGATGTTCATAGGGCTGTTGCTGTCCCTGTACAGTGCAGCCGCTCTGCTGGCTGTGATGCTGATTAAGATCGATTTCTCGCATATGGACACCGGAGAGATCGGCCTGTTCTATCTCCTGCTGGCCATATCAGTGATGTCGGGAGTTATGTGGGGCTTGCTGACCTCGGCGCTGGCCGCGCGCGAAGAGCAGGCAGTCTTGCTGGTGATCCTGGTCGTGGTACTGCACATGGTATTCTCCGGCGGGCTGTTCAACCTGTCGTCGCTGGATGTCGCCGGAGATGTGATCGGCAGTGCCACCAGCACCAAGTGGGTCTTCGAAGGCATGATCGACGTAACCGGCCTGATGGAAGGCGATTGTGAAACCCCCGGACTGAATGAATGCCTGCATCCCGGCCTGCAGGGCATCGAAGGCGAGGAGGCGGTGAAGGAAGCCAAGCAAGCCCAAACGATCGAAAATATCCGCGATCGTTTCGGGGAGGTGTTCGAGGGCGAGGTTGTCAGGAGCATCCTGGCAGACCTGGCGATTATGGCAGTGCTCTTTGCGCTGATCCTGGTTGTCCAGAAACGCAAAGACGTAATCTAACCATTGAGTTCAGGAACTTTTCGGAGCAGCCGGGTGTCTATAGAGGGAGACCCGGCTGCATAGTTTAACCATCTTGAATCCCCAAGGTATAATCTACCCATTGTGACCCCCGAAGCACACCAAGCTGAAACCCAGCCAGAGCGCACCAGGCGGCTGCAAGCCGACCTGATGCTGCTGAGCGTCTCGGTCATCTGGGGCAGCGCCTTCGTCGCCCAACGCATCGCAGCCGTGCAATCCGGGGTGTTCTGGTTTAATGGGCTGCGTTTCTTGCTCGGTGCGCTGGTCCTGCTGCCATTTTATATTTTCAGGCGTAAACAGAGCACAGCAATACACCTGGCGCCTTCCCGAGTTATTCCCGGCATGCTGCTGGCCGGGGCTTTCCTATGGGCGGGCGCCGCTCTACAGCAGGCTGGTCTGCAATACACCACGGCAGGCAATGCCGGCTTTATTACTGGACTGTATGTGGTGCTGATCCCCGTATTCCTGACCGTCTTCTGGCGGCGCCCGGCGCGTCCGACGATTTGGATTGCCGCCGGGATGGCCGCCATCGGCCTGTATTTGCTCAGCACCGGCGGGCAGCTGGCAAAGCTCAATCCCGGTGACTTATTGGAGCTGGCCGGGGCCGTGATGTGGGCGTTGCATGTCATCTTGATCGGAACGCTGGTACAGCGCATGGATGTGCTCCAGCTTGCCATCGGCCAGTACCTGGTCTGCGCAGCCCTCAGCTTGCTGACCGGCTTAATCGTTGAGATGGACAGCCTGCCAGGAATCGCCGAATCCTGGGGGGCCATCCTGTACACCGGCATCCTGTCGGTTGGTGTGGGTTACACCCTGCAAGCCGCCGGCCAGCGGGTAGCGCCGCCCGCCGATGCAGCTATCATTCTCAGTACCGAGGCCGTTTTTGCCGCCCTGTTTGGCTGGCTGATCCTGGATGAGATCTTGGCCCCAGTGCAGTTGCTGGGCTGTGCAGTGATCTTTACCGGCATG
>JAGDMX010000145.1 GCA_017860725.1 Chloroflexota bacterium
CAAAGCCAGAATGCCGACCTTGGCGACATTCCCGATCTTAATCAATCCTTATCCCTTAATCTGACTGCCTTCTTTGTAGAGCCAGGGGCGGTGATGATCTCTTCGGATATTGCCGAGCGTTACGGATTGCAAGCCTGCAAATTCAGCCTATTAACCACCGGAGAACAGCAAAACTGCCAAATTGAATTACAGGTAAGCGGGCGACAGTTACAGGCATATATCTCTGGATTGATACAGCCAGTAGATCGCATCAGCCGGCGCGCCCTTGAGGGCATAATCTTGGTCGATATCGCTACGGCCCAGGAGCTGACAGGTCGGCTGGGAAAGCTGGACCGCATCGACTTGATACTTGCTCCAGATTGTGACAATCCAAGCTTCTGATGTCCAGGAAATGCTCCCGGAGGATGTGCAGATTCAAGCGGTTTCTGCTCGCGCTGGTACAGTTGAGCAGATGACCGCCGCATTTCGCATTAACCTCATTGCTTTGAGCCTGCTCGCCCTGGTAGTCGGAATGTTTCTGATCTACAACACGATGACCTTTTCAGTAGTGCAACGGCGGCCCTTGTTCGGAACCTTACGCTGTCTTGGGGTGACCCGCAATGAAGTTTTCTGGTTAATTATCGGCGAAGCTTTGCTGGTCGGTATGCTTGGAGCCATATTGGGATCATTGTTGGGTATCCTGCTAGGGCAAGGCGCAGTGCGCCTGGTTACCCAAACGATTAATGACCTATTTTTCGTCGTAACCGTACGCGGGGTGCAAATTCCAATCGAAAGCCTGGTTAAAGGTGCATTGCTGGGTACGGTAGCGACAATCATAACGGCAGCTCTACCCGCCTGGGAAGCCGCCTCTGTAACTCCACGATTGGCGCTTTCACGATCTGGCCTGGAAAGCAAAGCAAACCGGGCGGTAAAAATATCCGCTTTAGTTGGTGCTGCTCTAATAATATTGGGGATCGCGATTTTATTGGTCCCCACCCGAAATTTAGTGATTAGCTTCAGCGGAACCTTCGCGATTATTGTTGGATTGGCAATGTTGGTTCCTATATCAACCGGTGGATTAATGCGAGCTGCGATTCCAGGCTTCGGCCGTTTGTTAGGCACTTTAGGACGTATGGCCCCCCGAGGAGTTGTCAGCTCCCTCAGTCGTACATCGATTGCCGTGATGGCCTTAATGGTTGCGGTTTCCGTCACGATTGGGGTCAGCCTGATGGTCAGCAGCTTTCGCTACACCGTACAAACCTGGCTGAGCGAGACATTGCAAGGCGACATCTACATTTCCGCCCCTGGTTTAACCGCTACTACCCCCACCATCTCAATCGATCAACAGACAGTGCAGGCTTTGCGAAACTGGCCTGGAGTCAGTCGAGCAGATGTACTCCGCTCGGTGAATGTGAACACCCCGGAAGGTGAAGTGCATATTGCCGCTACCGATAATTTCACAGTAGCTCAAGAGCGTGTCTTCCTGACCTCCGATTCACAACCCCAATCACTGTGGGGAAAAATGCAAGCTGGTCATGTGCTGGTGTCTGAGCCCTTTGCCAACCGTCTGGGACTGCCACGCAAAGGAGGCACCATTACCCTATACACAGAGCGTGGTCCGAGAATATTTCCGGTAGCCGGTATATATTATGACTATGCCTCATCTCAGGGAACCGTGTTGATGTCCCTAGAATCTTATCAAAAGCTATGGAATGATCCGACCATCACTGCCATTGCTCTGCGTCTCAAACCTGACCAAGATGTTGATCATGTTGTGCAATCCATCCAGGAGAATCTATCTGCTAGCCAAGGGTTGTTAGTTCGTCCCAACCGCGAGCTCCGTAATGAAGTGCTCGAAGTATTTGACCGCACCTTTGCGATTACTGGAGCGCTTCAACTATTGGCGACTCTGGTCGCTTTTATTGGTGTATTGAGTGCATTGCTCTCTTTGGAGTTGGAACGCCAACGCGAGCTGGGTATTCTGCGCGCAGTTGGGATGACTGTCCGCCAGTTATGGAGCTTGATTTTATTGGAGACCGGCTTGTTGGGCTCGGTCGCTGGCTTGCTTGCAATTCCCACCGGATACATTCTGGCTATCATTCTGGTGTATATCATCAACCGGCGCTCCTTTGGTTGGACATTGCAGCTCGAGTTGGATTGGCTGCCATTCCTGGAAGCTTTTGTAGTTGCCGTGCTGGCGGCTCTCCTGGCAGGCCTTTACCCCGCCTATCGTATGGGGAAGATGATCACCTCCGAAGCTCTTCGTTCAGAATAATTAATAATACACTGAAATATGACTATACGAAAAATCATAGGATTCGCACTAATTTTGTTTACCCTGCTCCCGGTTTTTTCGTGGGCATCCACACCGGAAAAAACTGTAGCTCCAGTACAGGCGAACCTGGTTGCTGCTGCATCGCCAGAAGCAAATGAAGGATTCACCCGGGCGGATGGCTCACAGCCAATAGAATTCCCCGCAGATCATGGTCCCCACCCTGACTACCAGACGGAGTGGTGGTACTTCACCGGAAACCTGAACTTGGAAAATGGTCAGGCTAGAAACATTGGCTCCGGCGATACTACACCAGATCATTTTGGCTACCAACTCACCTTCTTCCGCCGAGCCTTAATACCCCCTACCGAAATTATGCCGCGCGAATCAAATTGGGCAACCAGCCAGATTTATATGGCTCACTTTGCTCTAACCGATGTGGTGGATTCGCGCTACAACTCCTATGAGCGACTTTCGCGTGGCGCAGCCGGATTGAGTGGAGCTATAGCACAACCTTTTAGTGTCTGGCTCGAGGACTGGCTGGTAGAAGAAATCACTCAAGATACATATCACCTGGTAGCTTCCCAGGATGGTATCTCCCTTGACCTTATACTGGTAGACGCTAAGGAGCCAATCCTTCAAGGCGATCAAGGATACAGCCAAAAGGGCCCAGATCCTGGACAGGCCTCCTACTACTACAGCCTGACACATCTGGAAACGACTGGAACCATCCGGACTGCGACTCGTACTTATAACGTCACAGGAACGAGCTGGATGGATCATGAATATAGCACAAGTGCCCTCTCTCCAGATCAAATCGGTTGGGATTGGTTCTCCATTCAACTTGATAATGACAATGAGCTGATGGTGTTTCAAATTCGGAAATCGGATGGCAGCGTCGATCCGTTCTCCAGTGGTATCTACATCGCACAAGATGCTAGCAAAACCCCGCTAAACCAGGAAGATTTTTCGATTCGGATAACCGACTACTGGACTAGCCCGAGAACGAACACGGTCTACCCTGCTGGTTGGGAACTGAGTATACCCAGCCTTAAGCTCACACTTAAAGCCCGCCCGTTTCTACCAGACCAGGAATTCTATGGTTCCTACTCCTACTGGGAAGGAGCAGTGCAGGTTGAGGGGGAGATCGATGGGGGTCCATTGACCGGCTCTGGGTATGTGGAGCTTACTGGCTACACACGTTCAATGGGTGGAGAATTCTAATATATACAATACCTTGACAATATTTGTACATACTGGTATCATATTGAGTATATGAATAATGTCATGGATAATTTGATCGTTAAAAATGTTCTGGTCACCGGCGCTACTGGATACATCGGTGGAAGGCTGGTGCCAAAGCTTTTATCTGCTGGGTATACTGTACGGGTGTTTGTGCGTGACCCTCAACGGTTGCAAGGCAGGAGTTGGCTCGATGCTGTTGAAGTTGTGACTGGTGATGCTCTCCATCCTGAAAGCCTGGTATCCGCAATGCAAGGTATCGATGCAGCCTACTACCTGATTCACAGCATGTCCAGCACCAATAACTTCCACGAACGCGATGTTGCCGCTGCACGCAGTTTCGGTGATGCCGCCTCACAGGCAGGGGTCAGTCACATTCTTTACTTAGGAGGTCTGGGAGACCCGGATTCTCAACTATCTCAACACCTACGCTCACGCCAAGAAACCGGAGAAGCGCTGCGCGAAGCTGGTGTGCCGGTAACGGAGTTCCGCGCGGCAGTGATCGTTGGCTCAGGTAGCCTGTCTTTTGAAATGGTGCGCTACCTGACAGAGCGCGTTCCTGTGATGGTCTGCCCGCGTTGGGTCTTTACCCGCATTCAACCTGTCGCCATTGCAGATGTGTTGTCCTATCTAGTTGCAGGTCTCTCAACACCTGAATGCATCGGACAGGTAATTGATATAGGCGGAAAGGATATCTTAACGTATCGTGACATGATGCTTGGGTATGCCAAAGTACGAGGATTACGGCGGTATATGATTGCCGTCCCTGTACTGACGCCACACCTCTCAGCTTATTGGGTACATTGGGTGACCCCGATACCAGCAAACATCGCACGCCCCTTAATTGAGGGCTTGCGTAATGAAGTTATCGTCCGCACAGATAATGCACAACGATTATTTCCGGAAATTGACCCGATCGATTATCAAACCGCAGTACAGCGTGCCCTGGCGGTTGTTGAAACAGGTGCATTAGAGACCATTTGGTCCGATGCACTAGCCAGCAGCCAAGGCGATATCACTCCTGTTTGCCTGACCCAAGAACAAGGGCTGATCATCGAACGTCGTGAAACCTTGGTCTCTGCCTCTCCCCACTCAGTTTTTAAAACATTTACCGGGCTGGGCGGAAAACGTGGATGGCTCATGCTAAACAGCGCCTGGCACCTGCGCGCCGCCATCGACCGATTGGTCGGCGGTGTGGGTATGCGTCGGGGCAGGCGTCACCCCGATGAGATCCGTGTCGGGGATGCGATTGATTTCTGGCGAGTGGAGGCAGTTATTCCTGAGCGACTACTCCGTTTGCGAGCCGAAATGAAAGTTCCTGGCGAAGCCTGGCTACAATTTGAGTCCAACTATTTGGACAATAACCACACCAGACTAGTGCAAACTGCCTATTTTCATCCAAAAGGATTGTTCGGCTTGGCGTACTGGTATATGCTATACCCAATCCATGTCATTATCTTTGCTGGCATGGTAAAGAAGCTGGCGGAGAAATCGGAAGCCCGATCCTCCAACAGCAATCTTGCAAAAGCCATATGAAGAGTGATCTATGAAAAAATGGTTGTGGATCATACCAATCAGCGCCCTTGTGTTTATACTCGGATTCATCATCTGGGCAGAGACACCACTAGGACCTATGCCCGAAGCCGTGGACGCCCTACAGTCTGATAGCCTGGTACAGGTAAAACAGGATGGCTGGATTTCCTTTGAGCCTGTCAATCGCAATGCAGACACCGGATTGATCATCTATCCTGGCGGGCGTGTTGACCCGCGCTCGTATGCGCCCACTGCGCGTGCAATTGCCGAACAAGGTTATCAGGTGGTTATAGCTACAATGCCACTCAACCTAGCAGTCTTTAATCCCGGACGTGCCGCAGATATCATAGCAGAATATCCTGGGATATCAACTTGGGCTTTGGCAGGCCACTCTCTGGGAGGAGCGATGGCAGCCAATTACATCGCATCGAATGCACAGGCGGTTGATGCGCTTGCACTCTGGGCATCCTATCCCGCCGAAAGTGACAGTTTGGTGGAGACGAATCTGCTGGCCCTTTCCTTGTACGCCACGTTGGATGGCCTGACCAGCCTATATGAAATTGAAGATTCGCAACGTTTACTGCCTGAAGATACTCAGTTTACCGCAATCGATGGTGGTAATCACGGTCAGTTCGGCTGGTATGGCGAACAGCCTGGCGATAACCCCGCCACCATCAGCCGGGAGCAACAACAATTGGAGATTATTACAGCCATGGTGACACTCCTGAAGCAAATCCAACCATGAAGACTCTTAAGCGTATTGGCCGGATTTTCCTGATCGTAGCGGCAATATTACTCATCGCTGCGTTGGTTGTCCCATTCCTCGTGCCGGTCCCACCTCTGGATGACACCGTCCCACCGCAGCAACTTGCAGACTCAGATAGCCGATATATCAATATCGATGGGATCGACATACACTACAAACTATACGGACAGGAAGAACCTGCCTTACTTTTACTGCATGGGTTTCCGTCCAACCTATTCACCTGGAGGGAAGTCAATCCTACCCTGTCCGAGCAATACCAGGTTGTGTCATATGACCGTCCTGCATTTGGGTTGACAGATCGACCACTAGAATGGCAAGACGACAACCCATACAGCAGCAGTTACCAACCTCAGCTGGCATTAAAGCTATTGGATCAACTCGGTATCGAGCAAGCAGTCTTGGTTGGGAATTCGGCCGGCGGGCGTATTGCTACAGAAATCGCTCTCGAACACCCTGAACGGGTCAATGCTCTCATCCTGGTAAGCCCTGCAATCTACGGTGAAGGGAGACCGTCATTACAGCAGTTATTTTTACGCACTCCACAAGGCAAACACCTGGGTGTGCTGCTGGTTCGACAGATACAAGAATGGGGCCTGGAGTTAGGCAAAGCCGCCTGGCATGATCCATCAAAACTCACACCTGAAATCTGGGATGGCTATACCAAGCCGCTCAAAGCCGATAACTGGGACCGCGCCTTGCTCGAGTTTGTGCTGTCAGGGAGATCGGATTCAAAAATATCCGAGCGATTACAAGAACTCACTATGCCGGTGCTGGTCATTACCGGGGACGATGATCGGATTGTCCCAACATCCGATAGCGTGCGACTGGCCAGTGAACTCCCAAACGCAAAGCTGGTGATAATACCTAATTGCGGACATGTGCCTCAAGAAGAATGCCCGGTGGAGTTTTCCCAAGCAGTTAAGGACTTTTTATCCCAAATCCCAATACAAATTGAAACTCTGTCATAAAGGAATA
>JAGDMX010000146.1 GCA_017860725.1 Chloroflexota bacterium
TAAAACACCCCATTTTTCCTTACACCCGAACTGACGTTAACTACCGCCTGGGTAAGTCTAACATCAGCACTTCGGCTGCCAGGCGCGCATTGACATACTGATCGATTAATTCGTTGGTGTGCTCCAACAATTGGATGACACTCATGGCCACATGCAATCCGAAGCGTTCCGCTAAAGTGGTGATTTCTGCCTGGCGATCGATATTGGTCAAGGGAACAGATGCGCCAGTGGCTTGCAGGGCTACATCTCTCCATAATGATGCCCAGATAGGCAGCAGCGCTCGCAGGGATTCTTTATCTTTGGCGGCAGTCTCAGCATAAGCAAAACGCTCGACCCGATTTTCCCCGAGCAGGCGGTAGTGATCATCCAGCCAGGTAATGCGTTGATCTAGTCTTTGTTTATCCTGTTCCAATTCTATGGCATAGCCCGGCCTGCCGGCAGAGATATGCGCCAGCTTTCTGGCTACATCCGGATCAATATGGTGTTGGCTTTGCAGGGATTGGCTGAGCTGCTCTACGGGCACTGGTCGTAAGCGCAGATGTTCACAGCGCGAGACAATGGTCGGCGGCAATCTCTCTATGCTCTCGGCGGTCAGCACCAGGATCACCCGGGAGGCCGGCTCTTCCAGCGTTTTCAACAGGGCATTAGCGGCATTTTCCCTGGCTTCTTCAAAATCTAGCAGCAGCGCTACCCGATAGTTCGCCTGGTAAGGTGACAGAGCCAGAGTGCGCTGAAGCATGCGAATCTGGTCGATCTTTATTTCGATACTCGGGGGTTCCGAGTGGACGATTGACAGGTCGGGATGCTGCATGCGCTCGATTTGCCGGCAGGATGAACAAGCCTGGCACGGCTGCCCGGGAGCCGGCGGTCGTAAGCAATTCACTGCCTGGGCCAGGCGCAGCGACAGGGTGCGGCGCCCAATACCCTGCGGCCCTGTGATCAGATAGGCGTGGCGCAGTTGCTGCTTGGCAATATGCTCTGCTAATAAATCCGCAGCCCAGCCATGACCGATCAGATCCCAACTCATGGTTATGATTTTAGCCCAGAGATAGTTGTTTCGCAACAGCCAATTCGGTAATTTTGGCTGTGCTATAATGTTTCGGAGGTAAACCTGCCTGGTTGGCCTCCCAAAACTGGATCACATCGAGTTATATACACTGTGGATTTTGTCAGCGGCTTAAACTCACAACAACAGCAAGCTGTGATGGCGGGGCTAGGCCCGGTGCTTGTCCTCGCCGGCCCGGGCTCCGGTAAAACGCGCGTCTTAACCCATCGCATCGCATATCTGGTCGGTGCCATGGGGATCAGCCCTTATCAGATTCTGGCGGTAACATTTACCAATAAAGCAGCCAAAGAGATGGATAGCCGGGTGGTCGGGCTGGTGGGGAATTATATACACGGGTTGACCCTGGGTACTTTTCATGCCACCTGTGCGCGCTTGCTGCGCCGTGAGGCAGAGCACCTGCCTTTCGACTCGAACTTTGTCATCTTCGACGCCGATGATCAGCTTAGCCTGGTCAAGCAGGCGATCCGGGAGCTAGATCAGGATGAAAAACGTTATCGGCCGCAAGGTGTGCATGCCGCTATTTCCAATGCCAAAAATGAGCTGCTTCTGCCAGATCGCTTTCCGATCACTACCTACCGAGACGAGGTGGTAAAGCGTGTATATAAACGCTATCAGGAGCTGCTCCTGGCAAGCAATGCCCTGGATTTTGACGACCTGCTGCTGTGGACAGCCTACCTGTTAGAAGAAAACATACCAGTCAGGGAGAAATATGCCCGCCGCTACGAGCACGTCCTGGTAGACGAATTCCAGGATACCAACATGGCTCAGTATGTCCTGTTGAAGCACCTGGCATCATTTCACAATAATATTTTTGTAGTCGGCGATACAGACCAGTCTATCTATCGCTGGCGCGGCGCTGATTACCGTAACGTGCTGCGCTTTGAGCAGGATTACCCCGACGCCCAGGTGATCTTGCTGGAGCAGAATTATCGCTCAACCCAGGCGATCCTGGATGTCGCCATGGCGGTCATCGATCGCAATCCCCACCGCACTCCCAAGCGCCTGTTCACCGACCGCGGCCCCGGCCAGAAGATCACCCTGCATGAGACTTACGACGATCGGGTGGAAGCCTCGTATGTTGTGGACACCATCGCCAGCCTGGTGCATGCCAGGCAGGTTCAGCCGGGCGATTTTGCCGTTATGTACCGCACCAATGCCCAATCTCGCTTGCTGGAAGAAGCATTTTTGCAGGCCGGTCTGCCTTATAAACTGGTAGGAGCCCAACGTTTCTATGGGCGGCGTGAAATCAAGGATGTTATTGCTTACCTGCGGTTGGTTCACAATCCCAGTGACGAACTAAGCCTGACTCGTGTGATCAATATCCCACACCGCGGCATCGGTGATAAAACCTACCTTTCTTTACGAGTGCAGGCCCAAAAAATGAACTTGGTGCCCGGGGGTTTGCTGCTGGAATTGGGTCGGAATATAAATTCGGACTCGCACGCGATTTTCCAGGGGCGCGCCGGGGCCGCGTTGACCGGCTTTGGTCGGCTGCTGGCCGAATGGACGAGCTTGAAAGATCAGCTCACACCTTTATCTTTGATGGATCGCATCCTGGAAGGTGTTGATTATCACAGTTATATCGATGATGGCACCGATGAAGGGCAGGATCGCTGGGATAATATTATGGAACTGCGCAGGCTGGCTGCTGAATATCAGGAACAGGGATTGAGTAGCTTCCTTGAGCAGGTAGCCCTGGTTTCCGATCAGGATACACTGGAGGCGTCTGCCAATGTGCCGACCCTGCTGACCTTGCATGCCGCCAAAGGCCTGGAATTCCCCATCGTATTTATCACTGGCTTGACTGATGGCACCTTGCCTCACAGCCGATCCTTTGAAGATCCAGAGGCTATGATGGAAGAGCGCAGGCTTTTGTACGTGGGGATCACGCGAGCCAAGGATTTACTCTACCTGGTCTATTCTCAGAACCGCAGCGCTTTTGGTTATGCCGAGCCTGTCGATCCATCACGCTTCCTCAGAGATATCCCTGTTGGGCTACTGAATATCACTCAGCCCTCCCGTACGAAACGAGGAAGTACGGAGGTGGACTACCGCGCCGATCGCTGGGATATGGCTGCCAGATCTGCCAACTCTGAATCTGCCGCGGCCAATGCACCGCGTTACACGCCGGGGATGCACGTTCAGCACCCGGTGTGGGGAGAGGGTATGGTGCTGAACAGCCGCTGGCAGGATGGAGATGAGATCGTGGATGTATTTTTCTCCGAAATGGGTCTCAAGCGCGTGGTCGCCTCCCTGGCCCGGCTGGATATTAAGGCTTGAATTTAGCTGTTATTCCTGCCAGGGGCTGTGTTTCCGCTTTACTGACAGGAAATTGAGGCTTATAATCCCTGAACGATGCCTGTCTTGAATGCCCAATCGCTGGAATTTATCAGCCGGAATGCAGACCAGACTCGCCGGGCGGGGATACGCCTGGGCGGTTTGTTGCAGCCGGGGGATGCAATCTGCCTTGCCGGTGAGTTGGGCTCCGGCAAGACAACCCTGGTGCAGGGAATTTGTGCCGGGTGGGGCTCGCTCGATCAGGCATCCAGCCCTACTTTTATGCTGGTGAACCTATATCGCCGACCAAGTGGTCAGCGCCTGTATCACCTGGATGCTTATCGTCTGAGCAGTCCAGCAGAGGCTGAAGATCTGGATCTGGATGCTATGTTTGAGGATGGCCCGGTGGTGGTTGAATGGGCAGATCGCATTCTGCCAGCTTTGCCACCGGAACATCTATGGATCGCTTTGCATTGGGTCGATTATGAGCAGCGTGACCTGATTATTTCAGCACATGGTCCTCGTTACCAAACACTGCTCCATCAATTCCGCAGGCAGGTATTTGGAGTACCGTGACTCGATCACGACCGCAGATATTACTGGCAATTGATACATCCACTCGCTCGGTAGGCCTGGCGGTTTATGATGGTATCCAGGTATTGGGTGAGATGTCCTGGATCAGCCGCGATTATCATACCGTCGAGTTGGCACCCGCGGTGACCGGTTTGTTGAGCCGATGCGCTGTCACACCACCTGAGCTGGGGGCATTGGGAGTCGCTCTTGGCCCCGGCTCATTCACGGGTTTGCGCATTGGACTGGCTTTGGCTAAAGGGATAGCCCTGGCGCAAAACCTGCCCATTGTTGGGTTGCGCTCCCTCGACGTGCTGGCGGCCTCTCAACCGGTCGAAGCACCGCGACTGGCAGCGATCCTACGCGCTGGCCGCGGGCGGCTGGTGGTAGGCTGGTACCAGCCATCGGCAGGCCGGGACTTGACACAAGCCGGAGCCTGGCAAACGTCAGATCGGATGGAAGTACTAACGCCGGAGGAATTCGGGGAGCACATCCAGGAACCCACCCAAGTTTGTGGTGAACTGAACGATGAAGAGCGCCGACTGTTGGGCCGTAAACGCAAGAATGTTCTTTTGGCATCACCGGCTCAATCCATGCGCCGGCCTTCATTCCTGGCAGAGCTGGCTTGGCAGCGCTGGCAATCTGGCCAGGTAGATGACCCGGCAACCCTTTCTCCAATTTATCTGCATTACAACGAGCCGATCCCGGGAGGCATATCGGCCCGATGATCGCTTTGTGCTTAGAAGAGCTGCTGATCAGGCCAATGCAGGCCGCTGATCTGGAGCAGGTGCTGGCGATCGACCAGGCCTCCTTTGCTATGCCCTGGCCTGCCAGCGCCTACCGCTACGAGTTGTTCGAAAATCCGAACTCCTGGCTGTGGGTAGCGGAGACCAAACCGGCGGAGGGTACTTTTCAAATTATTGGAATGATCGTTGTCTGGCTAATTTTGGATGAAGCCCATATCGCCACCATTGCGGTTCACCCGGATTTCCGCGGCCAGGGAATCGCTCAGCACTTGTTGAGTATCGCCCTGGCAGATGCCATCCGACAAGGCTGTGTTCAAGCGACTTTGGAGGTGCGGGCGGGAAATTTGGGCGCTCAACATTTGTATCGTCGTTTTGGATTTCAGGTGGTCGGCATCCGCCCGCGCTATTATCGAGACAATAATGAGGATGCGTGGATCATGACCTTGGCGGAACTCGGCGATCAATACCTGACCTGGCTGGAGCAGGGTGGCTGGCAGCGAGCGCCGGAAGGATCCGGTCGTGCGGCGGGATCATTCTGAATCAAAATCACAGATGGAGGGTCTGGTGAAACCTGAAGAAGAATTGAAAAAAGTTGCCCAGGAAGTATCCGTTTGCACAAAATGCGAACTGCATTTTTCACGCAAACTGGCTGTACCCGGTGAAGGCCCTGTCAGCGCCACGATCATGTTTATTGGAGAGGGGCCGGGGTTTCACGAAAACGAGCAAGGCAGGCCGTTTGTTGGCGCTGCCGGTAAATTTCTGGATGAGCTGCTCGCGCAGATAGGGATGAAACGGCAGGAGGTATTCATTGGAAATGTGGTTAAGTGCCGTCCGCCGGGCAACCGTGATCCACTACCTCAAGAATTGACCGCTTGTAGTGAATATCTGGAACGCCAGATCCAGGCTATTAACCCGAGGGTGATCGTTACCTTGGGGCGATTCTCGATGGCGCACTTTTTGCCTAATGCTAAAATCAGCGAGGTGCACGGGCAGGCTATGAAGATAAAAGGGCGCTTAATTGTTGCCATGTATCATCCTGCGGCCGCGCTTCACCAGCAGTCGCTGCGCTCAACCATCGAGGCGGATTTTGCCCGCTTACCGGAATTAATCGCTCAAGCAGAACAGATGCCTGAACAGATCGAGGAGGCGCCCGTTGAAAAGCAGGAGCCTAAGCAGTTGAGCTTTTTCTAAACGGAAAATTAAGTCATATGACTCAAAACTACAAAGCTGCTCTAGAAAAAAAACTGGAAGAAAAGTCAGCCCGTGTGGCGGTGCTAGGGCTGGGTTATGTTGGCCTGCCCCTGGCGGTTGTATTTGCAGAAGCTGGCTTTCATGTCATTGGGATCGACCCGGATTCACGCAAAGTCGACACTATCCGGCGGGGAGATAGCCACATTCATGATGTCCCTGCCGAGCAGGTGAAGCGGCTGGTTGAGGTGGGCCGGCTTCAAGCGACTACAGATTTCTCGGTATTGGGCAATGCAGATGCAGTCAGCATCTGCGTTCCAACCCCCCTGCGTAAAACAGGAGACCCGGATCTCTCCTTTATCCTGAATGCTACGGAAGAATTAGCGAAATATATGCACCCCGGCATGGTAGTGGTGCTTGAATCAACCACTTACCCTGGCACGACCCGCGAGATCATGCTGCCCAAGCTGGGAGGCGAGCGCGGCCTGGCGGCAGGGGAAGATATTTTCCTGGCGTTTTCCCCGGAGAGAGTGGACCCGGGTAGGTCGGACTGGACGACTTATAACACGCCTAAGGTTATTGGCGGGATCACCCTGGCGTGCAGCCAGGTGGCGGCTGCCTGGTATCGCCAGGCTCTGCAACGGTCGTGCCGGTCCACTCGGCTGAGGTCGCTGAGATGGCCAAGCTGCTGGAAAACACCTTTCGGATGATCAACATTGGATTGGTCAACGAAATGGCGATTATGTGCAACCGGCTAGGTGTGGATGTATGGGAAGTGATTGAGGCTGCTGCCACTAAACCCTTCGGCTTTATGAAGTTTACCCCCGGGCCCGGGCTGGGTGGACATTGTATCCCTATTGATCCACTGTATCTATCCTGGAAGCTGCGCGCACTGAACTATAATGCGCGCTTTATTGAGCTGGCCTCCGAGATTAACACCAACATGCCGCGTTACGTAGTCAGCCGGGTGCAGGATGCTTTGAATGATCGTCCGGATGGTGGTGTAAGCAAGCCGCTCAAAGGCAGCCGGGTGCTGGTACTGGGCGCTGCCTATAAAC
>JAGDMX010000147.1 GCA_017860725.1 Chloroflexota bacterium
GCGAAAACCCTGATCGCCGGTGCCTGCCGGCAGTGGAATATTGGCCGTCAACCCCTCACCAGCTCCAGCACCGATCTCCTCTAGATGGCCCGAGCCCGGGTAAAACGGCGCTTGATGTGTAGAAATGTATAAGACATCCGAACGCCTCCAGAAGATATTTTGCGTGCCGTTTCCATGATGCAGATCCAGATCCAGGATGGCTAGGCGGCGCGCATTCTGTTTCTTGTCTGAAGAGCTATTCAGCAGATATTCGGCTGCAACGGCGATATTATTAATTAAACAAAAACCCATCCCTCGAATTGCAGTGGCGTGGTGGCCTGGCGGGCGAGTGAGGGCAAAGCCACGCTGGGTCGTTCCCTCCGGTTGTCCCCAAACCGCTGCTGCTACGGCTGCCGCGCCGGAAGCCGCCTGGTGTGCTAAATTCCATGAATCCGGTGTTGTGTAGGTATCTGGATCTAGATGTTCACCGGCCTTGCAGTATTTTTGAAGCATCTGTAAATAATCGGAGGTGTGTACACGCGCCAGGACATCCTCCCCGAGAGACAGTGGCTCAACCTTCCTGGCAGCCCCCCACCACCCGGCCGATTCCAAAGCCTGGCGGATCATCTCCACGCGTTCAGGACGCTCGGGATGGCCGCGTTCGAAATGCCTCTGGTGACCTTCGGGGTAAAACAAGATCAACTCTGAATTCATGTGTTCAACTTCCTACTGTGCAGCCATTGTTGCATAACATGCCGGATGTGCTCCCAGTAGCGCCGCGCCAGGCTGGCCTGCTCCGAAGTGACTTCATGCCGGCTGTACCGCGCTTCGACAAACTCTTCCGTTAGCGAATCGATCTCCTCATTTATATCGACCGAGGGCGCTACAGTCACATCAGGAGGGAGCTGGAGAGCATGTTCCAGGGTCTGAGCATACTCGTAAGGGGTTTGTCCCGCCTTACGTGGCACTCCTTTCTCGCTGCCTCGACGCAACATCGCAAGATAGAAGAAGATTACCCGCTGGCGAGGAGTCAAGTTGCGTGGATTGGTGAATCCCCAGGTAAAACTGCTTGGCTGTTCTGAAGGTGAGCGGCGTAACCGCTCAATACCGGCTGTTATCGTGGCTGTCATTTGATGATTAATACGTTTGATCCAATCAATCAGACGTTGGAAAAAACTCACAAGCTCCAGGGCAAAAGGCAGCCGCTTTAATCTGGCAGCTAGCTCCCGGTTTTCTTTAAGGAAATAATAAATCGAAAAAATGGCTAGGCCAATCAGTGTACTCCAAAATACGATTGACTTCAACACCTCCAACCAGTCTGCCTGGAATAACGGTTGATTAGGTGGAATGATAGGCTGCTGTAGGGGTGCAGGCGCCTCGATCCGCTCTGTCGAGCGGAATAGACTCATGATCCAATTGATGAATAATATAAATGGTAGCAATAGGATGGATATCAAAATTCGCAACACATTTAGCAGACCGTAGAATAAGTAGCTTAAGGTTGTTAAAAAGCCAGTTGAATAACTGGTTGGCAGAAGACTGGCGAGGATTGCTAATAGGGTGATAAATACCAGACCGTAAAAGATCCATCGGCTGGCTACCTCTTTTCTTATTTGCCCGTGCTGAATCACCCAGCTCATCCTTAATACCGAGAAATTTGTCAAGCTAAACAACACCAACGCCAGTAGAAAATATACAATCACATTGATCTGGGTTACCAGTGTGGCTGCTTGCGCGGCTGGATCGCTTCGACTGGCAAACCGTACCACCGCCGTTGCCAGGATCAGCGCGCTTCCGATGAAAACAACGGTATCACGCAAGTTCTGTTGTGCTGCGCTACGTTCTTCCACTTCGACACCCATCATCTCTACATTCAGCCGGTTCTCATCGGCTTCCATCAATAATAATTCTTCCGCCAGTATATGATTTGCACCCCAGGCAAATAACGCCAGGAATAAAGCCAGCATGAATTCTCGATTAAATACACTTTCAAGGAAACTTTCAGGCCAGGATCCCAAATCGACCCATAGCTGGTCAATGCCATTTAGCCAGTAAAACAAAAATCTGAGCCCAATAATAAGTACGGTAAACTCTGCGATCCGATATGCAATCCATTCTGGCTGAGGAAAGCTGTAGTATTTCATTCTACGCTGTCCAGAAGATGCTTCCAGCCCAACAAGTATGCAAATCGGAATCAAGTATCCGCCCTGGAACGCTGGATTAATTAATTGCAGGATTTGAACACCCGTGGATACCACACACGCTATCATGATACTGACCAGGATGAAGCTGGCTGAGGTCGCCAGCCGAGCATTCCAGCGTAGTGCTTCTGATTGGTTTGTAGATTCCATATTCAAACCCGCCAGATTTTCAGATCCTGCTCACTATGAAACTGATACAGTGGAAAGCCAAAGTAGCTCGCTTTGTGCCGAATCTCTGAATATCTTGCTACCGGTCCACATAACAATAACAGAGAGTCCATTCCCCGGCGGCGCATCTGAAACAAGCCATCGAATAGCTCATCATCTACATGGTTGGTGATGATCACTACCGTAGTCCCCCAGGATAGATGAACACTTTGGCGATAAATTAATTGCACCAGAGGTTCCGCTACTCCTGCCTGCAGACGAGCCAGGATCTCCAGCAAACGCAGGAGATGACCACGCCCATGGCGTGGAGGTAGTGCCGTTACACTGTCATGTAAAGGGTCCTTACCGTTGGTGTATAAGCCCACCGATTGCCGTAACCCCACTATATAATTTGCCAGCGAAGCAGCAATGATGATCCCCAGCTCAGTATCATCATGCCCTGTTCGCCGGTCGAACTCCTGGATATTTTGATTCAAGAAAATCGCCGTCTCCAGGGCAATCGAAGGTTCAAATATTTTTACTTGCAATCGATTAGTGATCGCGGTTGTTTTCCAATCAATCCGCCTTAGGGAATCTCCCGCAACATAATCTCGCTTTCCAAGCACCCGACTGGGATCTTCAAAAATCGGCTGAATATGCCTTAGAGTCCCCATCGGAGAATGTGATACCAGATCAACTTTTGCCAGTGAGATAATTTTCGGGTATACCGTCAGGTATTCCGGTCCGTAAACCCGCACCGGATTGGATAACCCAATGACATCTCCGGTATAGAGCGATAAAGGGCCAAGGGGATAATACCCACGCCGGCGGCAATCCAATTTGTAAAGGAATTCGGCTTTACCTTTTACACCTAACGTGATTACCTGATGCAATGTATCCGCAGGTGCCAGCTCGATCGGCAGGCTTTCCCTCAAGCGCAGCCAGATAATTGGCAGCCACTCTGAGTTCGCCACCTGAATTTTTACGGGTATTTGCTCACCCAGGAAAGCATGCGAAACGAAATCACGCTTTATTTGAAGCCGCTGAAGTACTCGCCCGCTCCAAAATCGACCAAATATAAACGCCCCCAAAAGCAGGTAAAGCAACGGTAATACAAAATCACCTGCTTCTCCGATAAATATAGCAAGGAACACCAGCAGGATTAGCAGGAACCAGAAGAATTTACCCATAACAGGAACGCCCTGTCAAATGATTTGATCGCCTCCAGCATCTCTGTTTATCCCAAATTCACGTTATTTAAAGTGCTAGGCGACCCCCAGGTCAAGCGGGGTCTTTTCAAGGATATCCTTCAGGACAACCAGGGCACTCCTACCACGAAGCTCAGCCTCTGGTCGTACTACCAGGCGATGTGCGATAATCACTGGCACTAAAATTTTAATGTCGTCTGGGATGACATGATCACGGCCGCGCAAAGCCGCTAAAGCCTGAGCTGATTTGAATAAAGCCAGGCTGGCACGTGGGCTGCCACCCAATGCAAGGTCCGGGTGCTGGCGAGTCGCATCTACTAATCGAACGATATATTCCTGTAGTGATTCGTCTACAAACACTTCCCAAACTCTAGGCTGAAGCTCTTGCAATATATCCAATCCATTCGCAAGCGAGTCTCCAGAGGTGTTATCGACCCTAAAAGGCACTGGTCGCAACAATGTAATCGGATGTTCCCGCTGCAAGTGATTGAGAAGCAGCTTCTCATCTACCGATGACGGGTATCCTACCGGTAATCGCATTAAAAAGCGATCGAGCTGAGCCTCGGGCAGCGGGAATGTCCCTTCATACTCAATCGGGTTCTGGGTCGCCAGCACCATAAACGGTCGAGGCAAGGGGCGTGTAACTCCATCCACGGTCACCTGTTGCTCTTGCATGGCCTCCAGCAAAGCCGACTGAGTTCTCGGTGTGGCGCGATTGATTTCATCGGCCAGCAGGATATTGACAAAAACCGGTCCAGGGCGAAATTCAAATTGACCGCTCTGCTGGTTAAACACCGATACTCCTGTGACATCATTTGGCAGCAAGTCTGGAGTACACTGCAAGCGCTTGAAGGACCCGCCCAGGCTGACAGCAAGTGAGCGCGCCATCATCGTTTTGCCGGTTCCTGGAACATCTTCTAAGAGGATGTGACCTTCACAAAGCAACGCCACCATCAGCAGATCGATTACATCCCGCTTACCGATGATCACTCGCTCGATATTCGTCGAGATGTTATTGGCAAATTCTTGAACCGATTGCACGCACCGCCTCCTTCAGGATTCTGTGATGCTGGTAAAATTGAGACCAGGCGATGGTATCGCCACATTGCTGTTCATAATCGTCCAGCAAAATAGCTCACTCACTCAGGATACCCCATGACCCACTTGCTTTACCAATTGGACAGCTACCTTACTGAGTTTGACGCCGTTGTCACAGCACTCGATGAAGAAAACAGGGGAATAGTCCTGGATCAGACAGCCTTTTACCCGGGCGGCGGTGGACAACCACCAGATCGAGGTATCTTATCCTCTAGTGGAATCGAGTATACCATCAATCGGGCTAAAAAAGCCGGGGGGCAAGTCGTGCACTACGTCCAGGGAGATGCTCCGCTCCCACTGGTCGGTGCTGCAGTGAACGGAAAAATCGATTGGGATTTACGCTTCCAGCTTATGCGTACCCATACCGCCATGCATATCTTATGTGGGGTGATCTTCCGTGATTACGGTGCCTCTGTAACCGGTGGAGATATGGATCCTCTCAACGGGCGGATGGACTTCGAGTTTGAGACCATGCAAAAAGAACTGGTGCATAGCATCGAGCAGGCAATCAACCTGGAAGTAGCCAATGCCCGACCCGTTAAAGTTGACATTCTGCCCCGAGAAGAAGCCTTCCGCATTCCAGATTTCATTCGCACCAAGATAAACTTATTACCTGAGGGGATATCAGAAGTGCGTGTGGTTGAAATTGTCGGGTTGGATTTACAAGCGGACGGCGGGACACATGTCCACAATACTTCCGAGGTGGGGGCAATACGGGTGGTAGATTATAAAAGCAAGGGCAAAATCAATAAGCGTATCTACGTGCAACTTGATTAAACACAGGAAGCAAATACCTAGC
Source organism: Chloroflexota bacterium (assembly GCA_017860725.1). Taxonomy (GTDB): domain Bacteria; phylum Chloroflexota; class Anaerolineae; order Anaerolineales; family UBA4823; genus CTSoil-045. The sequence continues at coordinate 5,433 of JAGDMX010000147.1, forward strand.
CTTTTCTAAAAGTATCGTCTATGAGTCAAGCTTACGATATCGTCATAGCTGGGGCAGGCATAGCTGGGGTAAGCGCGGCTTATTTCCTATCTACCCGCTACCATCTGAGCAATATTCTCCTGGTCGATCCCCGCCCACCCCTCACCCTGACAACCGATAACTCGACTGAATGCTACCGAAACTGGTGGCCTGGACCGGATCAGTCGATGGTATCGTTGATGAACCGCAGCATAGACCTGCTCGAAGAGCTAGCGGATAAGAGCAGCAATGTATTTCACCTCAACCGGCGTGGCTACCTGTATGTTACGGGAAATTCAATCCAACTGCCCTCGTTTATCGACGCGGCAGAACGGATATCCGGATTGGGGTCCGGCGAGCTACGCATTCACCGAGGGAAAACGGGTGATCCACATTACGAACCGGCACATCCAAATCGTTATCAAGATCAGCCTTCTGGCGCTGATCTTTTTCTCGATCCAGGGTTGATCCAAAGCCACTTTCCCGGCATCACCTCACAGGCAGTTGCCGCCCTGCATGTCCGACGGGCCGGTTGGTTCAGCGCTCAGCAATTGGGGATGTATATGCTGGAAGAGGCCTCCCGCCTTGGGGTAAGTGTTTTACCGGCTGAGGTCAGTGGCGTCAAGATCAACAAAGGCAGAATATCTGGCATTCATACCAGTACTGGAGAATATGTAGAGACTCGGTGCTTTATCAATGCAGCCGGACCTGGCCTTAAGCATGTGGCCCAGCTAACCGGGCTCGACTTGCCTGTGTATTCTGAGCTGCACCTGAAAGTCGCTGTTCAAGACCCATTGGGGGTTGTGGATCGCCATGCGCCCTTACTGATCTGGAGTGATCCACAATATATCAACTGGTCGGATGAGGAACGCGAAATCCTGGCAGAAGATCCGGCTACGGCTGAACTGCTGGGCGAGCTTCCGTCAGGCGTGCATACCAGGCCGGAAGGTGGTCCTGGTAGCCAGGTGATCCTCGTATTATGGGAATATCATACCCAGACGATGGAGCCCATTTATCCCTTACC
>JAGDMX010000148.1 GCA_017860725.1 Chloroflexota bacterium
CCCGGCAAAGTGAAACAACACCAGCCCGGCGACCGGCTGCCCGCCCCATTCAGCCACCAGCGGCTTGGCCATCCCGGCGGAGATGAAGCTATTCCACAATTGCAGGTAATAAGCTCGATCACGGATGACGAAACCATCGCGGATGGATGTCTCAGCGTACATCTGGTACAGTGTCTCCAAGTCAGCGACTTCTCCCGGTCGTACCGTGACCCCTTTTTTCGCTGCCAGTCGAATGTTGTAGCGAGTTTTCTGTTTCATGACCGCCAGTAGCTCTTCTTCCGGGTGCACCAGGTCGATCAGGACGGTGTTGCGGAACTGTACCTGCTCGGGAGAATAACGCCAACCAGAAGCCTGCAAATCTTCTTCTACCGCCTGCCCGGTGGGGTCTGGGAGCTCGTCCGGTCCGCCAGGCACACCGATTCCAAGGCGTACATCGGGATCGATCTTGATAAAGATAGCCCTTTGCTGGTGGGCTAGCTGCTTCAGATCAGCGAGTACTTTGCGGCGCACAGGCAGATCCGACCAATCCAGTAACGGCCCTTTAGGGACATACAGCAGGCGCAGGTTAAATGGCAACCAGCCGAAAGCGGTTGTGCGCTGCAAGACCAGAGCTGCAGCGCGTACTTCTTCGCTTAACGGCTCATTCCCGGTGTCATAACGCTCTCCGGAAGCCAACCAAAGCTGCGGTAGAACCTCCCAACCATAAAGCGCCTTGAATCGTCCCCATTCGGCAGTCTGCAGCAGGTGCGAGTCCGGTAAAGTGGTAATGCGGGCATTCCAGTCAAGAAAAGGCAGATTCATCCCACATTCCCGCCCCGACGCGCCCACAAGCGATAGAGGCGGTGCAATCCAGGCCGGTAGACGCGCTCGAGTGGGGCGGCAGATCGGCGCAGCTCTCCACCAAAGCCACGCTTGAAGCGGTAGACGCCCCACAGACCATCCGAACGCTGCATGAATCCAGCCTCCAAGGCAGCTTCATCTTCATCGGGCACACCCCACAGGTCATATTCCGTGCAGCCCCGCTGGCGCGCCCAGCGCATCGCTTCCCACTGCAGCAGGTAAGCCGGCATGCGCTCACGGTGCAGATCGGTGGATGCGCCGTAGAAATACCAGGCACGCGCCCCATAGGCGAAAACCAGCAGACCGGCCAGTGGTTGGCCATCATACTCCGCCAGTAAAAGCTCGCAAGCGCCAGCAGGGTGAAACAGCTCATAAGCCCGCTGGTAGTAGTCTGGTGTGTGGACGCCAAAATTATCGCGCTGACCGGTGACTTCCAACATACGGCTGAAAACTTCCAAATCGGCACTGAGATGCACGCTGACGTCTTTTTTGACTGCCAGGCGGATGTTGTAGCGGGTCTTCTGTTTCATCCGCTCGAGCAGATCCTCTTCGCTGCCAGAGAGATCGACCACGATTGTGCGGCGTGGCTGGATGCCTTGCAAAGCCGGCTGGAAGCGCAGATCGGTGTAAGCCGGTGGATCTTCGTTCCCCCAAGCATCCGGCTCGGCCAGCAATAAAACCGCCTTGTGTAGGCGGCATATCTGGTCGATCTCAGCCCACAGAGCCGGCCAATCCGGCTGTGTGGCTAAGTTGGATGAGTTTATGGGACCTTTGGGAAGATATGCAATGGTGAAGCCCAGAGGCAGGCGGCGCAGCAGCACCTGAGCGCCGACTGGCTGCGAAGAGCCAGAATGCACGGCTATACGAACAGGTTGCCAGCCAAAGGCAGCTTTCAGTTCCCCCCAGGCGGCTGTCTGGAGCAGGTGGGCCTGCGGGTAGCGCTGCAGGAAATTCTCCCACTGTTCACGGTTCAACTCGGGCATCAGATGACCGAGGTAATCTCAGGCGGCGGAGTGCTGCGCACGGCAGCCCCGGGGATGCACTCATCCAGGAGGCGGATGATGGCAGCGCTATCACTCTCCTGCGCCAAGAGCAGCAGATCGTCCACCATACAGGTCAACGACTCACCGCTCAACAGGTTTTCATCCACCAGTTGGACGATATCCGGGTGGCGGGTTGGCTCGTAAGTTGCCGACTGGTCCCACAGGTCCTCGCTCAGCTTCTCGCCCGGGCGGATGCCGGTGAAGACGATATCGATATCTTTGTACGGCTCCAGGCCCGACAGGCGGATCAAATCCTCCGCCAGGTCCAGGATGCGCACCTGCTCACCCATCCGCAGAACAAAGACCTCACCTCCCTTGCCGATCGCGGATGCCTGCAATACCAGATGCACCGCTTCCGGGATGGTCATGAAGTAGCGGCGCATATCAGGGTGCGTGATAGTCATCGGGCCGCCGGCGGCGATTTGGCGTTTGAAGAGCGGGATGACACTGCCCCGGCTGCCCAGCACATTACCAAAGCGAACCACGGAGTAAGGTTTGCCCGAACGGCCAGCAGCGTCCAGCACCAGCAGCTCGGCGATGCGTTTGGTCGCGCCCATCACGCTCGACGGGCGGATGGCTTTATCAGTCGAGATCATCACAAGGCGCTCGATGTCGAAGTTCTGGGCGACGCTGGGAAAGTTTTGCTCGAGGTCGATGATCGCTTCAAAGATGCTGTTCTCACCGTGTCCAAGCAGGATCATCTCGGAAGGACCCCAGCGGGCGATCTGGCGGCAGAGTTCCTGGCCGATCGAGCCGCCAGCGCCGGTGACCAACACCCGCCGTCCACTTAAACTGGCGCCGATCACGGTCTCCGTGATCTGAGCCGGCTCACGGCGCAGCAGATCGGTGATTTCGACTTCCCGCAGGCGGCTGACACTGACCTTACCGCCCAACAACTCGTACAAGCCGGGCATGGTACGGAATATGACCCCTTTGCGCTGGCACATATCAGCCACTCGCCGGATGACCTCGCCTGGGGCGCTCGGAATTGCTATCACGACTTCATCGATGTGCCGGATGGTTAGGGCGCGCGGCAGATCTGACAGCCTGCCAACCACGGGCACTCCGTGGATCATGTGCTTTTGCTTATCGGCATTATCATCAAGGAAGCAAACCGGCGTCAAGTGCAGGTTGGGGTTCTTCTGCATCTCGCGCACCACCAGGGCGCCAGCATCCCCCGCTCCGACGATAAGGGCGCGCCGCGGGCGGTCAGCCCCACCGCCGTTGGTCACCTGAGTATCGGCCAGGACGCGCAGGGAAAATCGCAACCCGCCTATCAGCAGCATGGTCAGCAGCCAGTCGATCGGTAAGGTGCTGCGCGGAAAGTAAGGCAGGATATCCAGGGCACGCAGTAACACCGCCACCACAGAAACCAACACAGAGGCGGTTGTCACAGAAACGACAATCAAGCGCAGCTCTTGAGTGCTGGCATAAATCCACATACGGCGATACATACCGAAGCTGTAAAAGACGAGTGGTTTGACTAGCAAGGCAATCCCCGCCAGCCAGACCGCCTGGGGCAAATAGAAATTGAACAACGGTCCCAGGTCGGTACGCAAAGCAAAGCTGCCGAATGCCGCCACGACAATTAAGAACAGGTCAGCGAGCAATAAGAAGCGGTTACGCAAGAACAGACGGGGTTTCATTGGCAGTTACCGGCCTCGGAAGCCGAGCATCATGGCAGGTGTGCGCAGCAGAATGACCAGGTCTGTCCACAAGTTGCGGTGCTTGATATAGTAAAGATCGTACTCTAATTTAACCATCGTGTCTTCGATTGAAGATGCATAACCAAAGTTGATCTGAGCCCAGCCAGAGATGCCCGGCTTGACCAGCAGCCGTGCCCGATAAAACGGGACATGTCCTTCAAACATATGCACCAGCTCAGGGCGCTCAGCGCGTGGGCCAACCAGACTCATGTCGCCGCGCAGCACATTGAGGAACTGTGGCAGCTCATCCAGGTGTGTCCTGCGCAGGATGCGCCCTACCCGGGTAGCACGTTGGTCACCTTCACTGGCCCACTGCGGCAGCCCATTCGCCTCGGCATCCCGGCGCATAGTACGAAACTTGATTATATTATATGGCTCACCGCGCTTGCCCGAGCGGACCTGGTAGTAGAAAACTGGCAAGCCATCATCGATCACCACCGCCAAAAAGATGAAGGGCAGTAAAACGAGCATTACCAACGTACCGATCAAGCCGCCCAGGATATCGATGAGACGTTTGGCCAGCTCATAGAAGTTGCTGACCCGCGCTTCATCGACAAAGGAGCGCAAAATCCAATCGGACTCAAGGATGCGGATCGGCACACGCCCCAGCAAATCCTCATAGGCAACCGGCATGCGGGTGATATCGACGCCGATATCATTGGCATCCAGCAAAGCCTGGAACATATTGCCTTTCATCTTACCGGTAATTGCGACAATCAGGTCTGATATCTCGTTGGAGGCCACCAGCTCCAGCAGTTTTTCGCTATCGCCCAGCACCGGGCTGTCTTCGATGGTCAATCCCTGCTTATCCGGGTCGTCGTCCACAATACCGATCAGGTTGAAAGGCCGGGTTTTCACCTGGCTCAAGACCCGCAGTAAGATTTTACCGGATTCACCCCCACCCACCAGCAGGACGCGCCGCAGGAAGCGCGGTCCGGTAAAGGTACGGATGAAGATCCAACGCCAGACCAGGGTGAGCAAGATGACCACTACCAGATAGGTGGCGATCCCCAGGCGGGGCAGGCTGGTGCGGGTTGGATCCGAGTACACGAAAAACAGCACCAGGTACAAACCCAGTCCGATGCCTCCCGCCACCAGCACACTGCGCACCGTTTTACCCCAATCGGCGGCATTATGGACGTCATACATTTCAATTAGCAGCAGAACCCATATTAACGGTAAAAGGTAAAACCAGATCGGAATACGAGTTTGCAGAAATTCAAAATTAAATTCAATGAAGCGCAGCGTACTACCCCAAATAACAATGGCTACCGCCAGGGAAATCAAAGAAACCAGGAAATCTCCAGCGATGAGCACCCCTTGGCGCTCTCGCATACGCAGCCGCCAGGGGGTAAATTTTGGCGTGTAACGAGGCTCGCTCATCCAGTCTCTGGAAGTAGACGTCCGTGATTCAAAAGAGCCATAGCTGCTCAATTGTAACACGACGAAAAAACCGCGGCTTTGATCAAGCCAGAGCGACTACCTCAATCTCCACCGCGCCGTTCTTGGGCAAGGCCGCTACCTGGACGGTGGAGCGCGCCGGGTAATGCGATAAGAAGAACTCACCGTAGACCTGATTCATCTGGGCAAACTCATCCATGTCCTGCAGAAAGACGGTGGTCTTGACCACCCGGTCGAGTGAGGTACCGGCTGCTTCCAGAACGTGCTTGATATTGGTCAATGCCTGGCGTGTCTGAGATTCTATTCCGCCGAGAGCGAGCTTGTTCGTCACCGGATCCAGACCAAGCTGCCCGGCGGTAAAGACAAACTCACCTGCCCGGATGGCAACCGAGTATGGTCCCAGGGCTTTAGGTGCTTTTTCAGAGACAATCACTTCGTGGACAGTCATATTATTCCTCCGAGGGGGTTTTAAATTCGAGCAGGTTTAGCACATCCAGCAAGGCGGCTGAGAAGACTTCATCCATCACAGACGGATCGGCGGCATACGGACCGCCAAAAGAGCCGTCCCCGTACACCTGGCGAGCTTCATCAGCGCCCATCAAACCCGGGATATAAGGCGGCGTTTTCTCGCCCGGCGGCAGCCCCGTCACAGTGGTGAAGGGGAAAGCTTCCAGCCAATTGGCATGCGCCGGCTTCAGTTCGTATTTTTGGGCGATCGCTGACACGCTGTGCGAATTCCACCAGGAATACCATGCCAAGCGCAGCCCCGGAAGCTGGTTGACCAGATCATATAAGTGCAGGCGCGCCGGATCGTTGCCGCCGTGCCCATTGAGTACTAGCAAGCGGCGGAAGCCGTGGCGGTAAGCTGAGCGCACTAAGTCCTCTACAACATCCAGCAAGGTGCTGACTCTTAGGCTGATCGTGCCGGGATAGCCCAGAAAATACGGCGAGCAGCCAAAATTCACAGGCGGAGCCACCAGCACATTCGTGCGCTCGCTGGCGGCATCTGCCAGGGCTTGCGGGATGCGCACATCGCTCAGCAAACTCAAGTAGGCATGTTGCTCGCAGGCGCCCAGCACCAGCATTAGCCGGTCGTCCTGCTGCAGATAGCTTTCGACGTCGAACCAGTTCAGCTCTTCCAGGCGCATCTTAGCCTACACCACAATATTGACCAGCTTGCCTGGCACCAGGATAACTTTGCGGGGCACGGTACCGGCCAGGTGCTTTTGAACGGCGTCACTCGCCAAGGCTGCCTGGCGGGTGTCTTCGTCGCTGATTCCAGCAGGCACCATGACGCGATCGCGCAACTTGCCGTTGATCTGCACCACTAAGGTGATTTGATCTTCGGCGGCAGCCTCTTCATCTACAATCGGCCAGGGCTGATTATGGATTGAGTAGGACTTACCCAGGTGCTGCCACAACTCCTCGGCGACATGTGGTGTAACCGGGGCCATCATGCGCAGGTAGATATCCAGGACCTCAGCCCACGCACTGGAACCTGTAGCACCCTGATCGCGAGCTTTGTACATCTCATTGAGCAGCTCCATCAAAGCTGAGACGATCGTGTTGAACTCAAACGTCTCAAAGTCGTGGGTCACCTGCCTTAATGTCTGGTGCAGCTTGCGACGCAGCGTGCGCAGAGTGTCTGGGGAAGGGTCACCGGGAGCAACTGGCTCAAGCATCAGCGTCCACACCCGGCGCACCCAGCGAGCCACGCCTTCAATACCGCTACCGTTCCAGGGTGCCCCCATATCCCAACGGGCGAAGAACATCAGGTAAGCACGCACCGTGTCGGCCCCATAGCGTGAGACCAGGTCATCCGGTGCGATCACATTTCCGCGGCTCTTAGACATCTTCTCCGAGTCTTCACCCAGGATAATACCCTGATTGCGTAGCTGAGTCATCGGCTCAGGGCCGCGCATAATGCCCATATCGCGCCCGGCTTTGTGGAAGAAGCGGGTGTAGATCAAGTGCATGGTAGCGTGCTCGATCCCTCCGGTGTAAGTATCAACCGGCATCCAGTAATCATACTCTTGGGGGTCGAAGGGGTAGCGGTCATAGTGCGGACTTAGGTAGCGTAGATGGTACCAGGACGAGCACATGAACGTATCCATGGTGTCGGTTTCGCGCACTGCCGGGCCACCGCAGACCGGGCAGGTGGTATGTTTCCAGGTGGGGTGCAGTTTAAGCGGGCTCTCACCCGTTGGCAGCCACTCGACATCGTCGGGGAGCAACACCGGGAGCTGGTCGTCAGGCACGGCCACCGCGCCGTGTTCAGGGCAGTACACGATCGGAATAGGCGCACCCCAGTAGCGCTGGCGCGAGATTAGCCAGTCGCGCAGGCGGTAGTTGACCATGCCCTGCCCAACGCCTTGCTCTGCTAGCCAGGCAGTCACTTGCAAGCGTGCTTGATCACCAGGTGTGCCAGTGAACTCACCGGAATGGATCATTGTGCCATATTCGTGGTGGTAAAGCACATCCTGATAAAACGGACAATTCCACAGCATTTCCATTACTGTGCGCCGATCGGCAACGCGGGGCTCAAGCTCACGGCAGCGTAGCAGGATGCGCGCCTCGCTCTCGACCGAATCCCAAACCTGCACACCGTCATCGAAAATGAACATCCATTGGGCGCCGACCACTTCATTCCAGTAACCAGGTTTCAGGTAGCGATGGGCGATATCGACATACTTCGCCACTTGGCTAGCCGACAGGGTAATGTATAGCCGATCCTCAACTAATTCGAAGGAGATACCCTGCGCCTGAAGGATATCGGCGAAACCCGAGCGCATACTACCGGGAACGACATAAGACTTGCTACGACCGTCAGGAGGCTCGATTACCGGCAAGATCGGCAGGCCGAACTTCAAAGCAAAGGCAAAGTCACGCTCATCGTGCGCCGGCACCGCCATGATGGCGCCTGTTCCATAAGTCATCAGGACATAATCGGCAATCCACACCGGGATGCGCTGCCCATTTACGGGGTTGATAGCATAGCCACCAGTGAACACCCCGGTCTTGTCCTTGTCGGCTGCTTCTCGCTGAATGTCGCTCTGGCGCAGAGCCTGCTGGACGTAAGCCTCCACCAGCTGCGCCTGCTCCGGGCTGGTGAGCTTAGCCACTAGCGGGTGCTCGGGTGCCAGAACCATGAAAGTCGCCCCCCACAGGGTATCCGGGCGGGTGGTGAAGATTTCTAACGCGTCGCCTACCTCAGTGGTGAAAGCGACCGAAGCCCCTTCCGAACGGCCGATCCAATTGGTCTGCAGGGTGCGGACGCGCTCAGGCCAATCCAAATTCGAGAAGTCGAGCAGCTCGGCGGCATAGTTGGTGGTGCGGAAGAACCACTGTTCCAGATCTTTCTTGATCACCGGCGTCTCACAGCGCTCGCAGTGTCGATCCTCACCCCACACCTGCTCGCGCGCCAGGGTAGTATTGCAATTCGGGCACCAATCCACTGGGGACATTTTGCGATATGCTAGACCATGGTGATAGAGCTGGTTGAAGTAAAACTGCGACCAGCGATAGTATTCGGGGTCGGAGGAGACAGCCTCCCGGCGCCAATCGAACATGGCGCCCATGCTTTTGAGCTGATGGCGCATACGCTCGATGTTGGCATAAGTCCAGTCTTTGGGGTGGATGCGGCGGCGGATGGCGGCATTCTCGGCCGGCAGGCCGAAGGCGTCGAAGCCCATCGGAAAGAGCACGTTAAAGCCACGCATGCGCATATAGCGCGCCCGGGCATCCGAGGGCGTCATGGC
>JAGDMX010000149.1 GCA_017860725.1 Chloroflexota bacterium
GCCTGCCCAAGCTGCGTATGGTAGAGGCCCAAGGCCAGGCGCGCCATACTGACCGCCTGCTCCTTGAGCTGGCTCTGCACTTCAAGCCCCGGATCGGCCGGATCCAGCACACGAATCGGTCCTCCACTCTGGAAATTGCCCTGTAAATCCTCATACCGGTAGCCAAGTGTCGGGCTGATCCAGAACTGCAAGGTGAGCTGAGGAGGAGTTTGTGACGTGTCTATGTTACCGAACACTACCATCTGCGCCTCCAGCGTTTCGGCGGTTTGTCGAGCAGCATTCTCCTGGGCAGCTGGGTCGCTCCACGGCAGTGCATCGATGATCACATGCTTGCGTTTGAGATCGGGGTTATTGTGCCACACCCACAGGTTGGGGTCATTTAACTCCTCAGATAAATAACCGGCTAGCCATGAGCTGATTTGCTCGGTAGTCTGTTGGGTCGAGCCGCCATAGGATCCACCGGCTGCCTGGATTGAAATTGGAGCAACGGCAATGTTATAGACGCCTTCCATCCGGGCAGGCGGTGAAAAAATACCCTGGTACCACAATACTCCCAGAACGATGATAATCAACAACATAGCCGAAGAGCCCGCAAAAGCCCACCTGGTAAGCCTCTGGCTCACCTCGGAGCGTTGGCTGGCTTCCAGGAAGGCGTTTTCATCCAGGCTAAGCAGGTCTTCGTTCCCGGCTGCCCACGTTTTTACCTCTCTTAACCGGCTCCCCCGAAACAGCAGAGAAGGGTCACGGCCACGCCGCAGCCAATCCGAGGTGGCATCCGCCAGCTCGCGGTGTAATAACAGCCCACCACGATTTTCATGCAGCCACTCCTGCAGTGTCGGCCAGCCGCGGATCAGCGCTTCGTGCGCGACTTGTACTGTGCGAACATCGCCCGGTTGAATAACGTCCGTTGTCACCAGTCGGGAGTCGGTCAGAATATCCAGCACCACTTCGATTGTCTTTTCGTCCGTGGAGCGAGTGATCAGCTCGGAGAAAGCTGCCCGCCTGCGGGTATCCAGGTCATTCTCACCGATTTCGGCCAGACGGATGAAAATCAGGCGAGCAATACCTCTCTGCTGAGGGGTCAAACGCTGCTGGAATACCGTCTCGGCAGTCTGGGCAATTGCCCCCTCCACACCGCCAGAATCAGTGTAGCCGGATAGTGTCATCGTGCGGCCGCGGCGGCGCAGCCAGGTTTCCAATAAAGCATGCGAAAGCAGTGGCAGGTTGCCGGGCTCGCGGCCGACATCGTCCAGCATCACCTGGATCAACCCTTGCTGTATCTTCCACCCACCCAGCGCGGCCGGAAAGAGCACAGCGCGGGTCAGCTCTTCGCGATCCATCGGCCCGATCAGCTCCTGATTTTGCGAGACCAGCTCTCTCAGCCCTTCTGTCCCAGCCACCGGATCATAAAAATCGCTGCGTAGGGTAAGCAAGATACTGATCGGAGAATTTTCCTGAGGATTTACGGCTGCCAACAGGTTCTTGAAGAAAAAACTCTGTTCCTCTTTATCCCGGCATAGGTTGAACGCTTCCTCAAACTGGTCAATGAGCAAGAAAATCCGCCGGCTACCGGATTGCGCCAGCAATTGCCGGGCTTTGAGCACGAATGTCCGTTGGTTCTGGCGCATTTCCTGTGCCAATGCCGCAACGGCACCTGGAGATGGGTCACCGCGCAGCAGAGCCGCTGCCAGGCTCTCCAATGGATGATCGGTGGGCGTGATCAGGTAGTATTCCCAATGCAGGCTGCCGCTAGGAGGCTGAGTGCCATCCTCAAGCGCCTGGCCGCGGCGCAGGGCAGGCAGCACCCCAGCCCGCGCCAGTGAAGATTTTCCGCTGCCAGAAGCGCCGATGATTGCCAGGAATTGGGTAGCGCCTAACCGGTTTACAATCCGGGCGGTCAGCTTCTCTCGCCCGAAGAAATGCCCGGCATCTTTCTCGTCGAAGTACTGTAAGCCGAGGTAAGGGGGGTCGCCTGCTTCCGGCTGCAGGTTCTCTATGTCTTTAACTTCTGTTCCGCTGGCAACAGTTTTCTGGATATCCAGCAGGATTTCCTTTAACTCTCCAACTCCCTCAGCATAGCCCTCGACTTGTGACTTGATAATCACGGTCGAGTTGATCAATACCCCGTCGATATTGATCGAATCGCCAGAGGCGGCTGTAGGTTTCGAATTTATATCGGTCATCTTCCTTCGGGAGAAAATCCTGCTACCGGCTTTATTAGGTAGGATGCCGGCATTGAACTCACTTGCTAGAAACCCTTGATCTTGGCGATGATCGCAATCATATTGGTAGCGATGGTCACAACAGCCGGCATGGACTCCGCCAGGGTCTGGGCGGCAGCCTTGAGCTGTTCAGTCTTAAGCTTGAACTTGGTCTTGCTGGGCTGCTCGGCGTTGGCGACCTCCACCAGCTCCTTGGTAGACTCGGCAACAGCTTCCGCCTCTTCCTGCTTCTCCGGCGGAGCAGCATTAAGCAGCTTCTCAAGCTCTTGAATCAAAGCCAGCAGCTCGGCCTGGTCGGCGTCGGAGGTCTGCTGGTTGGTGCTCAAGTGGCTGCCTGTTACAGTCGAACCAATAATCAGATTGCTCCCAGTAATCGTCCCAGTAATGTTAATTTTATCGCCCATGTTGACTCCTCTACTTGAGTTGTACCCCCTTGGCTATTTAGGATAATCCCAGTGATAATTATATAATATCTCTGATAATTGTAAAGAGGGTCTTTTGTTTTCGCGCGGGATGTTGACTTTTTATACAAAGGACACTACAATCAACCCATTACTACCCGCCTAGCATTCCGGCAACCCACACTTCCAGAGACATATATGCCTGTGACCCCTGGCTTGGCAATCGGTGTAGACCTGGGCGCGACGAAAATAGCTGCCGCGTTAATCTCACCCGATGGTCAATTGCTGGATTCAAGCCAAGCATTAACCGAGGCATCTCAAGGAGCAGAAGCTGTACTCGATCGGATTACCGACCAGGTGAGTGCGCTACTACGACGGGCAGCAGGACCAATCACAGGTGTGGGGATTGGGTCTCCCGGGCAGGTTAACTCCCAACTAGGGATCGTGCGTAAAGCGGTCAACCTTGGCTGGGAAGAAATTTATCTTTCCACAGAGATTCAAGCCCGGTTGGGATATCATCTACCAGTCTATATCCAAAAGGATACTAACCTGAGCGCTCTAGGCGAGTATTATTTCGGTGCCTCCCGGGATTGCCCGGACTTTGTGTATCTGGGCATCGGTTCCGGACTAGGTGGAGGCATCATGTCAGGCGGCCGACTGGTCACCGGTGCAGACTGGAATGCTGCCGAGCTCGGGCACCTCTCTTTAGATCCAGAAGGGCTGTCCTGCGCCTGCGGCTCGCGCGGCTGTGCGGAGACCATTGTCTCCGGGCCTGGGCTGGTGAACCTGGCCAGGCGCTTTCTGGACGATCACCGGTTTGCCTCCAGCCTTATTTCCAACCAGTATTTATCAACAACCCAGATTCTGGATGCTGCCCGCCTGGGGGACGAGCTGGCCAGGCAGGCGTTGGCACAGGTAGGTCGCCACTTGGGGTTGGTTATGGCTAGCTGCATCGCCGTCCTCAATCCGGGGCGCTTCATCATTGGCGGTGGATTGGGTCTGGCGGCTTTTGATGAGCTGGTTCAAGCCGCCTGGGATGAGTTGCGCCAGAGGACTCTCTCCACCAGCTACCAGAATCTTGAGATTGTGCCTTCACAGGTCGAGTCCAGCGCCATCGGTGCAGCCTGCCTAGTCTGGTATTTCCAAGATGAGTTTATTCCAAAGGAGGTGATTACCTGAAATAACCGCGGCATACAAAACTCTATCCCTAAATATCGATACTATATCTACACGAAGGAGAAGATAATGCGTAAAAACGTTGTGTTCATTTTGTTCCTGGCCTTTGCCCTGCTGCTTGCCAGCTGCGGCGGCGGCGAGGAAACTGCAGCACCCGCGGAAACAGAAGCTCCCCCGGTTGAAGAAGCCGCTCCGAGCGGCGAACAGGTCCAGCTGGTGATCGAAAGCTGGCGCAACGATGACCTGACGATCTGGGAGGATAAGATCATCCCCGCTTTCGAAGCCAAGTACCCCAATATCGATGTTGTCTTTGCTCCGACACCACCGGCGGAATACAACGGTGTGCTTAACACCAAGCTCGAAGGTGGTACAGCCGGCGATCTGATTACCTGCCGGCCATTTGATGCTTCCCTGGCGTTGTATGACCAGGGTTATCTAGCCTCTTTGAATGATTTACCGGGTATGGAGAACTTCGGCGACGTGGCCAAGAGCGCCTGGATCACCGATGATGGCTCGAATGTTTTCTGCGTGCCAATGGCCTCTGTCATCCATGGCTTCTTCTACAACAAAGAAGCCTTTGAAAAATTAGGCTTGCAAGTACCCAAGACCAAAGCAGAGTTCATGGCAGTCCTAGAGGCCATCAAGGCGGACGGCACTTACACACCTCTGGCTATGGGCACCTCCGATATGTGGGAAGCTGCGACTATGGGCTTTCAAAATATCGGCCCGGTCAACTGGAAAGGTGAGGAAGGTCGTAAGGCATTGATCGCCGGGACGGGTAAGTATACCGATGAGCCATACGTCAAGACCTGGCAAGAGCTGGCAGCATGGGCACCTTACCTGCCCGACGGATACGAAGCGGTGAAATATCCCGATGCACAGCAGCTCTTCACCCTGGGCAAAGCTGCCATCTACCCGACTGGTTCCTGGGAAATCTCGGTATTCGAGAAGGACGCTCAATTCCCGATGGGCATCTTCCCACCTCCGCTCGACAATGAAGGCGACACCTGCTACATTAGCGATCACACCGACATCGCCCTGGGCATGAATGCCGCCACCCAGCACTCCGAAGAGGCCAGGACCTTCCTGTCCTGGATGACCACCCCGGAATTCGCCGAGCTCTATGCTAATGCGCTGCCCGGCTTCTTCAGCTTGTCCAACGAGCCAGTCACCCTGACTGACCCACTGGCGCAGGAGTTCCAGAGCTGGCGGGAGAGCTGCGAGGAGACCATCCGTAACTCCTACCAGATCCTGTCGCGCGGCGAGCCAAACCTGGAGAATGAGTTGTGGCGCGTCAGTGCAGCCGTGATGAACGGCACACTCACCCCCGAGCAGGCTGCCGAGGAAGTCCAGGCAGGCTTAGATAGCTGGTATACACCTACCCAATAAACCATCATCAATTCTCGCACCTGGCGGCAGGATGGCCTGCCGCCAGGTATGCAACCGGGTCATAATATTCAGTACAGCGAGGTGACTCCCATGCAACCAGCTAAGGCTCGCAAGCCTTTCCCGACCCATATCCTGGTTTTTCTGGCTCCTGCAGTGCTGTTATATACCTTGTTCATGGTTTACCCGCTGTTAAACTCTCTGCGTTTGAGCTTCTTTGAAATCGGCCCCCAGAATCAAACCACGTTTGTTGGCTTGGACAACTACATTAAACTTTTCACTGACGAGAATTTTGCTCCTCGATTCTGGGGCGCGCTGGGCAACAATGTAGTCTTTTTCCTGGTGCATATGCTGGTGCAGAATCCGATCGGCCTGCTACTGGCAGCCCTGTTAGCCTCCGGCGGGCGCGGGCGAGGCTTTTATCGCAGTGTGTTGTTCATGCCTACCATTCTCTCCGTTGTTATCATCGGATTTATCTGGAACCTGATCCTCAGCCCCTTGTGGGGTGTAGCACAAACCATGATGTCCTGGGTCGGGTTGGAGCAATTTTACAAGCCTTGGCTGGGGCTGGAGAGCACCGCCTTGGTAACCATTTCGCTCATCTCGGTCTGGCAGTTCATCGGCATCCCAATGATCCTTTTTTACACTGCCCTGATCGGCATCCCTGAAGAACTGACCGAGGCTTCACGCGTCGATGGTGCCAGCGGTTGGGCTACCTTCTGGCGCATCAAGTTTCCCCTGATCTTGCCCACTGTTGGCATCGTCGGCATCTTGACTTATGTAGGAAACTTCAATGCCTTCGACCTAATTTATACACTAAAGGGTGCCAATGCTGGTCCAGAATATTCTACGGACATCATGGGTACTTTCTTTTTCCGCACTTATTTCGGACAGCAGCTCCAGCTCGGTAACCCATCGATGGGTGCTACTGTAGCCGCCATGATGTTTCTGATCATCCTGGTCGGTGTGTTGGTTTACCTGATCCTCTGGCAGCGCCGTGTGCAGTCCTACGAATTATGAGGTGACCGGATGGCTCAAGCAGTTGCCCAACATAAACCAATCGAAGCTCACTGGTGGTACCGCACTCGCCAATCACTGCGGGCGTTTGCCCCACACATCGTCTTGTTCGGGTATATGATGATCGCGCTCTTTCCTATCTATATGATCATCATGAACTCTTTTAAAGAACGCAATGCCATCTTCGGCGCGCCGTTTCAACTGCCGAATGCCGAGACGTTTAGCCTGATCGGTTACGAAA
>JAGDMX010000150.1 GCA_017860725.1 Chloroflexota bacterium
GATCGCCTGCCAAACGATCCGTTCTGCCATGACCACTCATCCGGATATGGTCAGCGGGCCGGGGCATTTTGACACTCGCCTGATGGAAGAAACAGGTGGAAGGCTGGTGAGCAAAGGGGGCGCTGAAGGCTACCAGGGCATCGGGGTAATGCCGGGAGCACTTGGTCCCGGCTCTCCGGCAGCCGGGATCGCAATAAAGATTTCAGACGGGGACCAACGCTCCAAAGTCCGGGCTGCCGTTGCTCTGGAGGTTTTGCGCCAGCTCGATATGCTGAATTCCGAAGAGATGCAAGCGCTGACGAGTTTTGGCCCCTGCTTCCCGGTGTTCAACTGGCGAAAAATACCAGTGGGTGAGGCACGCCCGAATTTTCGTCTCAATGTGATCGGCTGACCAGGCGTCTACTGCGGTTATGAATCCAGCAGAACAAGCCAGGTCCGTACATAAGCGATTACTCGATTATTATGGACATCCTCAATGGCGCAATCCTCTGCCGCCCCTAGATGAGCTGGTATCTACCATTCTGTCTCAGAACACGAACGACAACAACCGCGACCGCGCATACCAGGCGCTACGGGCAGCCTTCCCCACCTGGGAAACGGTGCGCGATGCCGACCCGCAGGCCGTCGTCAACGCGATCCGCCCTGCCGGGCTGGCAAACCAGAAAGGCCCGCGCATCCAGGCTGTGTTGCGCGAGATCACCGAACAGCGCGGTGAGCTGAGTATCGATTTCCTGTATGATCTGAATGCCGAAGAGGCCAGCGGATGGCTGCAGCAGTTCAATGGGGTAGGTCCAAAGACAGCCGCAATCGTGCTGCTCTTTTCTCTGGGGAAACCTGCCTTCCCGGTGGATACCCATATCTACAGGGTGAGCGGCAGGTTAGGTTTACGTCCGGAGACCATCAACGCCGAGCAGGCACATATCCTGTTGGCGCAGCTTTTCTCCCCACAAGATTACTATGCCGCTCACTTGAACATCATCCGTCTTGGGCGAGAAATCTGCCAGGCGCGCAAACCCAACTGCCCGATTTGCCCGGTTAACGACTTGTGCCAATTTTACGCTGCTCAAGCAAGATTATAGAAGATATCTCAAAAAATTAAGGAATATCCCTCCTCGGATGTATTACAAAAAACTTACTCGTGAATAATATCACATAGAATATATGACACTTGACAATGACCGTTTTCGCCAGCAAAGGATATGATATAGATAGTTAGTAAGAGAACTCCTGGTTCTGCTCATCGCTGTTTCCTCCTTTGGCGAAAGCCTCCGTCGGGTAACTCACCGCCCCGGCGGAGGCTGCTTTAACCGCTTCGGTTAGAATTGCATAAATATTTCAGAATATGCTTGACTTTGTACACCAGACGCATATAGAATCAATATAGAGTTAACTGAATACGCCCTCCTTCCTGGGCATAACCCAACTCCGTAAAATCGTTGGCTGAGAATCAGTATGGAGTACAAAGATTACTATAAGACCTTAGGAGTGGACCGGAGCGCAAAGGAAGAGGATATCAAGCGCGCCTACCGCAAACTGGCACTTCAATATCATCCGGATCGCAATCCGGGAAATAAACAGGCAGAAGAAAAATTCAAGGAGATAAACGAGGCATATCAAGTCCTAAGCGACACAGAGAAACGCCAGCGCTACGATATGCTGGGCGAATCTTATAATCGCTACCAGCAGCGAGGTGGGACTCCGGAGAACTTTAACTGGGAAGACTGGTTTACCCAGACCCCAACCGGTCGGGGAAATGTGCGCGTTGATGTTGGTGACCTGGGGGATATTTTTGGCAGTGGCGATTTTTCCGATTTCTTCAGCCGCATCTTTGGGGGGATGCAGGATATGAGAACGTCTTCAACAACACGCCAGGCTGCCCGGCCTACCCCATATCAATACGAGATCGAGATCAGCCTGCTTGAGGCTTACCAGGGGACGATCTGGCGTGGGGAGATTGATGGACGTCGTTTGGAGGTAAAAATTCCGCCGGGAGCGCAAACCGGCACCAAGGTTCGGGTAGCTGAGGCAATCTCATCCGGCCCTCAGAGTCCCAAGACCGATCTATACCTGCTGATTAAAGTTAAGAATGACCCTCGCTTTGAGCGCAAAGGGGCCGATCTATATACGGATGCAGCGATGGATTTGTACACAGCCGTGCTCGGGGGTGAAGTTACCATACCAACCCTAAGTGGGAATGTTGTCTTGACCGTCCCACCTGGTACACAGCCTGGTCAGATTATTCGATTAAAAGGGCGTGGTATGCCACAGATTAAAAAACCCGACCAGCACGGCGATTTGCTGGCGCGAGCGAAAGTAACCATCCCAAAGTTGTTAACCCCAGAACAGAGGAACCTATTCTTAAAATTGGCCGGTAGAAATTAAAAACCCCGGATTTACAACACGGTGTGCGTACGAGTGCATTCTCCAACCCAATACTCTATTTCAGGAGGCTACTATGCTAACGGATCGTGATCTACAAGAGCTCTTAAACTATCAGGGGAAATCACCAGTGCTCAGCGTGTATCTGAACACCGATCCAACCGAAGGCAATGCCGATGCCTACAAACTTCGCTTACGCAGTATGCTCAAAGAGGTTGACCTACCTGGCGATGTATCTGCTGTCGCCCAATATGTTGACCATGAGCACAACTGGTCCGGGAATAGTGTGGCCATCTTCTCCAGCGAGCCTGAAGGATATTTTAAAGCTTTCCCTCTGGCTGTGCCTCTTCGCAGCCGGGTACGAGTCGGCGACAGGCCTAATGTAAAGCCCCTGGCCGACTTGCTGGACTCTTATGGCGGGTATGGGGTCGTCGTGGTTGATAAGATTGGCGCGCGCCTGTTTTACTTCCACCTGGGCGAATTACGCGAGCAGGAAGGGGTGATGGGCGAGATTGTGCGCCACACCAAGCGCGGCGGCGGCTCGGCGGCAGCCGGGCGGCGTGGTGGAACCGCCGGGCAAACCGACTACACCGATGAAGTCGCTGATCGTAATATCAAAGATGCCGTGGATTTTGCCACCCACTTCTTCGCCGAAAACAATGTACGCCGCGTTTTGATTGGCGGCACACAGGATAATGTCGCCCTCTTCCGCAATGAGCTACCTAAGTCCTGGCAAAGTCTGGTGGTCGGGACATTCAATATTAGCATGAATGCCAGCGCCAACGAAGTGCAGGCACGTGCCATGGAAATTGGCCAACATGCTGAAGAACGCCGCGAACAACAATTGGTCGAGCTGGTCATCACCAACGCCGCTAAAGGCCGAGGGGCAGTTGTCCAATTGGACGATACGTTAAAAGCCGGTTTTGTCTCCGCGGTGGAGCTGGAATTCTGCCCGTACTGTGGTGGTGCCTGTGAGCAAATTCCGGATGTCGTCGACCTGGCTGTTCGCAAGGTGATGCAAACCGGTGGTGAAGTCGAGGTGCTGCACCAGGGAGTAGCCGCCGGTAAACTAAACCAGATTGGGGCTGTACTGCGCTATTAACCAATAGACTGGGTTGAATCAAAAAACCGGGGCAAGAAATTTGCCCCGGTTTTTTACAAACCCAAAATCTATTTATCCCGAATTCACGTTAGTTAACGTTGATCTTGATCGTCTTGGGCCGGTGGGCTTCGGCTTTTGGAACACGCAACACGAGAACGCCGTCTTTGATCTGCGCTTCAACCTTAGCCGCATCCACATCGACGGGCAGGGTGATCACCCGGGCAAAGCGACCGGTAGGCAGCTCGCAAGCCAGCATGCGAGTGTTCTCGGTTTCGTCTGACTTGAACTCACCACGCAGCGCAACGGTGTTGTTCAAGATTTCGATGTTTAGATCATCTGCGTTCAAACCAGGCACCAAAGCCTTGATCGTAAAGGCCTCATCATCTGCTGATACATTGACCGCAAGCAGACTCTCACGCTCCGTTTGCTGGAACTCAGGGTAGCTTTCGTCAAACAAGCGATCCATCGCTTCTCGCAGGCTGGTAAGGCGGCGGTAGGGGGAAACATACATCGTCATCATAATTTACTCTCCTGTAATTTTTATTCAATAGTCGGTTCTTATCGATAAATTCGTTCATAGTTTAGCCTCCGACTATCAGAAGAGCGCAAATAGAATGTAGATTTTTTATTAGAAAAACCTTTCAGGCTTGCGTAAGTGCCTGAAATCCAGCCACGATAATCAGGTTTTGAGCTTCTCGATAATAAGTAGAGCGGTCGTAATCGCCATATAGCGTAACCAATTTAAAGCCTTTTTCATGCAGCTCGGCCAAATAATTCTGCACCGTCGCCCTATGGTGATGCACAGCGCGGGATAAATGCTGCTCTCTGCCTTGCAGTAGATAATCATAGTCCCAATAAATAGTTACTCCCTGGGCTGCGCGCTGCCATGAGCTGGTCACCTGCACCGGTGATCCATCATCAGGATGTGGGAACACTTCCTCTACTTGAGGGCTGCCATATGAGGGGAGCTGCCGTAACAATACAGGGTTGGGCAGGCTGGCGACAAACACACCTCCGGGAGCCAGGTGCCTGGCAACACAGCTAAGCAAAGCCGACCGTTCCACAGAGCTCAGCGTACTATATGTGTTACAAGGCAGAAGAATCAGGTTAAACCTGGACGCCAGATGAAAGCGAGTGAAATCGCCGCGTAACACATTAACTCTGGCTCTCAGGTTATCAGGCATATTTTCTTGGAGCACCGTCAGCATCCCGGCATCGAGGTCTAACCCTATGACCTGGTGACCGGCGCTCGCCAGATTCAAGAGCACACGTCCCGTGCCACAGCCCAGCTCCAGGATAGGGCTGCGGTAAGCGTCAGCCAGCTCCATCCAGAATGACAGGTCTTCCATGTGCCGGGCATGATGAGCATGGTACAGGCGCGGGAATTCACTCTCCTGGCTTCCCAAATCTTACATTCCCCTTTCTTTTTTCATGTTCGCCGAAAAAACTTTTCAACCGCCTGCAAGTGCGCCTCAGCCGCCCACAACGGGGGAAACTCGGTTTGTTCGTTAGCCGCTGCTAATTCCGGAGAGAGCAGTATCCCAGCGCGCAACAGGCGCTTGATGGCTTGCACAGCAGTGGCAGGCTGGCTCGCAATCTTTCTCGCCAGCTCCAGCGCCTCTTGGAGTGCCTGCCGGGGAGACGACCCAATATTGGCCAGACCATACGCCAGAGCTTCCTGAGCGGTCAGCACTCGCCCAATTAACAGCCACTCCAGCGCCCGGCTGTACCCTACCAGACGCAACAGACGCTGCCCTGCACCCCAACCCGGAGTTAGACCTAACGTGATTTGAACCAAACCAAGATCCGCCTCCGTCGACATAACCCGCAGATCACATGCCAGGGCAATCTCGACGCCCCCACCGCGTGCCGGCCCCTCGATGGCAGCGATCGTCGGACAAGGCAAACTTTCCAGTCGACTCAAAGCTCGGCCCATCTGGCGCGCCAGTCGTAGCCCGTCCGATTCACTGGTGTAACGATGGAGCGCCTTTAAATCTCCGCCTGCAATAAAGAAATCCGGTGTACCAGTAATGATCAATGCCCTAAGACCTGGATCTGCATGTGCTTGTTCGACACATTCCGCAAAAACTCGTATCGCCTTCCAATCTAAAGCGTTGCGCACCTGCGGGCGGTTAATTTGCAGAATCGCAATCCCTTCTTGTGCGGCGCGTAATGAAACACCCAACGGTTCGCCCATTTGTTCTCCTTGACGGTTATGCCACCTTCGCATTATACTCACTCCATTCGGGGTGTAGCGCAGTCCGGTAGCGCACCGCGTTTGGGACGCGGGGGTCGGCGGTTCGAGTCCGCCCGCCCCGACTGGCATCTATATTCTAAATGGTATTCATGAAACGTGAATTATCAGTACTCACGTTTCGTGTTTTGTTAGGTCATCTTACCCGCTGGGAGAAGAAGTGTGGCAAAACCAAAGTACGATGGCGTCGTTCAGGCAGTCCATTATCAGCCGGATGGACAGGTGGATTGGGTGCGCGTCTACTTGCGCCGCGGCCCGACTTTCTCTGATTACGTCTTGCTCACCCGCCAGACCCTGTTAGAGCATCTCAAGTCCGGCAAGCGCTATTGGGTTGGGCAGCGTATTCCACTCCTTGCCGGGACATTTGAAGTGACTGAACCGCTGCATGTGGTCACTAAGGATGGCAGGGAAGCCCTGGTAGTAGGAGAAGAGACTTCCGGGCGGGATCATCTTAGAGGGGTTCCTGTAATTTAGCAATCGGGATCGGTTCCATCCTTTGTCTAGGGATTCCTCAATTTTCCTCTCTATTATCATCCCCGCTTACAACGAGGAAGCCCGGCTCCCTGAGACCCTGGAACAGGTTGCCCAATTTATCAAAGCACAAACCTTTACTTCAGAAGTATTGATCATAGAAAATGGGAGCCTGGATCGCACCTGGCAGGTGGCCCAGGAATTTGCCAACCAGCATCCCCAGTTTTGCGTCATCCGGGAAGCACAGAGAGGAAAGGGTCTGGCAGTTAAAACCGGTATGCTTCAAGCACGTGGCGAATTTCGCTTTATGTGCGATGCGGATCTATCGATGCCAATTGAAGAACTCAGCAAATTCTTGCCCCCAGCACAAACCCGATTTGACATTGCCATCGCCTCACGAGAAGCTGCAGGCTCGGTTCGCTATCACGAACCGCTCCACCGCCACTTGGGGGGCCGTGTGATTAATACCATAATCCGTTGGGCGCTCCTTCCAGGGTTACAGGATACCCAATGCGGCTTCAAATGCTTCCAAGCCAGCACGGCTGAAGACTTGTTCCGCAGCCAATCGATGACCGGTTGGTCCTTCGATATTGAGCTGCTTTATATCGCCCGCCGGCGTGGCTACCGGATCCTCGAGATCCCGATTAACTGGTATTACAACCCTGAAAGCAAGCTGAATATTTTCCGCGATGCCCTGAAAATGATGGCGGATATCTGGAAGATACGCCAGAACGGGCGCAAAGGGTTATACAACCCGCGATCTTGATCATTTGCTTCAACAAAAATTCCCGACTCTGAACCATTTATGCCCATCAAGTTCGATCGCAGCCTTCTGCCTGCACAACCAGACCTTACCTTCGAAGCTGGACTCTGGTCGCGTGGCACCCGTTATGTCGCCGGAGTTGATGAAGCCGGACGCGGGGCGCTCGCCGGCCCGGTTGCTGCAGCCGCCCTGATCTTGCCTGCCGATTTATCCGTTGCGGAACGGATAAACGGCGTCCGCGATTCCAAACAAATGACCCCAGCAGAACGCCAATTCTGGGCTAAGCGTCTGCCAAACCTGGCGGCGAGCTGGGCAGTGGGCTTTGCCACCAACCTGGAGATCGACGAGCTGGGAATCGCCCATGCGGTTCGCCTGGCAATTCAGCGGGCGTTAATCAGTCTGCAACCCCAGCCAGAATACCTGTTGGTAGATTACCTCGAGCTTCCTGAATGCCCAATACCTCAAACTGCCTTAGTCAAAGGCGATGCTCGCTGCTTGAGCATTGCAGCAGCCTCAATTATGGCCAAAACCGCCCGTGATGCCGTGATGATTGAGTTGGACGCCAGTTACCCGGGCTATGGATTCAGTGCACATAAAGGGTATGGGACTTTGGCTCATCGTCAGGCTATCCACCAGCTGGGATTTTCACCGATTCACCGGCAAACATTCCAGGTAAAAATACCAGTTAATGTGAATTCGGGATAAAAGTTTTTTTCCTTATCCCGAACTGACATCGGTTAAGTAAGCGACGATAAGGA
Source organism: Chloroflexota bacterium (assembly GCA_017860725.1). Lineage (GTDB taxonomy): Bacteria > Chloroflexota > Anaerolineae > Anaerolineales > UBA4823 > CTSoil-045. The sequence goes on from JAGDMX010000150.1 coordinate 7,728, forward strand.
GTATCTATGGCAAAAGTAACCATTCAACGGCAGTTTGGCCTATGGGATAGCCCCATCTCACCCGCCAGCCTGGCCCGTGGCATCGGTGTAAGCGGACTGGCATGGGATACCGGTCCAAACAGCAGCGGGTCGTTAATTTGGCTGGAAAATCGTTCCGATCGCGGCGTGTTGGTCGTGCAGCCACCCGATGGTCAAGCGCCGCGCGATTTGAACAGCGAGTTTTCTGTCAGGGCTAAGGTTGGTTATGGAGGTGGTGACTTCACCGCCGGGAGTGGATTTGTTTACTTCGTCGATGACGCTTCCGGGCGTATCTATCGCCAGCCGCTTACATCAGGCCTGGCCAGTCCGGTCACTCCAGCCTTTGGTCACAACGCATCGCCAGCCATATCCGCAGACGGTCGTTGGCTGCTGTTCGTGCGCAGCTACGAGGGACAGGACACCCTCGAGATTGTCGACTCCGCTGGGCAGATGTGGCCGCAGAAGCTGGCTTCCGGGGCTGATTTTTACATGCAGCCCACCTGCCATCCCAATTCCTGCCAGGTTGCCTGGGTCGAGTGGAACCACCCGAACATGCCCTGGGATGGCACACACCTCCAGATGGGCAGGCTGGGCTTCCCCGCAGGCTCCCTGCCAGCTATGGAGCAAGTCGAGACCATTACCGGTGACGGGCACACCTCGATCTTCCAGCCCGAGTTTTCACCCGATGGGCGCTATCTGGCCTATGTCTCGGATGCCTCCAACTGGTGGCAGTTATACCTGTACGACCTGCAAAGCCGCGAGCATCGCCAGCTCACGTACAGTGAAGCCGAACATGGCTGGCCGGCATGGGTACAGGGAATGCGCACCTATGCCTTCGACCCGCGCGGTGACCGGTTATATTTTCTTCGCAACAGCCTTGGATCTGTCTCATTGTGGCAGTATGATCTGGCTGACTCAAAAGAATCGCCGGTTAACCTGGCGGATGAATACCTCTCCCTGGATCAAATTTGCATTGGCCCGAGCGGGATTGGATTGGTGGCTTCCGGGCCGCGCATCCCAACCCGGGTGATAACTCTCCAACCAGATGGTAGCGATCGATATTCACGCGTATCTATCCACCGCCGGGCGACGAGCGAAGAGCTGCCGTCGGCAGCTTATGCCTCCCCACAAACCATCCAATGGACCGGGCTGGATGGCGGGACCACTCATGGCCTGTATTACCCGCCGCAAAACGAGCGCTTCGAAGGCATTGGCAAACCCCCACTCATCATCACAGTTCACGGTGGTCCAACCAGCCAGGTGCGCAATGGTTTTAATCTACGTAACCAATATTTCACTAGCCGCGGCTACGCAGTTCTGGAGGTCAACCATCGCGGCAGCACCGGTTATGGGCGGGACTACCGCAACATGCTGCGCGGTAATTGGGGTATTTATGACGTGCAGGATTCAGTAAGTGGTGCACGCGACCTGGCAGATAAAGGTGCCATCGACCCCGGCCGGGTAGTCATCATGGGGGGCAGCGCCGGAGGCTTTACTGTCCTGAAAGCCTTGGAGGATTTCCCCGGCTTTTTCAAAGCTGCCATCTGCCTGTTTGGGGTATCCAACCAGTTTACCCTGGCTGCTGAAACCCATAAGTTCGAGGCGCACTACTCGGATACCTTGCTGGGTCCCCTACCTGAAGCGGCAGCTATCTACCGCGAGCGCTCGCCAATATTTTTCGTGGATAAAATTCAGGATCCCATCGCAGTCTTCCAAGGCGAGGACGACAATGTGGTGCCGCGCAAGCAGTCGGACGATGTTGTCGAGTCGTTAAGGCGGCGAGGTGTACCGCACATCTATCATGTCTACCCAGGTGAAGGACACGGCTTCCGCAAGTCTGAGACCATCGAGCACTTCTATACCGCCGTTGACCAATTTCTACGCCAATACGTCATCTTTGCCTGAGGTGCTCGCTATAAATCAACCAGGGGAGTTTGC
>JAGDMX010000151.1 GCA_017860725.1 Chloroflexota bacterium
GCAACGACTTCGTCGACTAGACGGTAGAGTAATGCATCTGCGCCGTTCTTGAGAGCCCTGTGATCGCGCACGACGGCATCCCGAAGATGTTCGACGGCGGGTATTGACTGGTTGTGGTGGGTCACCATATACTGTTTACCTAAGAAAACATCCAGCTCTTCGATTATTAGATCGCCGATTGGTTGCTCGTCATCCAGAGATACGGCTTGCAGCACAATATATAGATAATCATCCCAATCATCGATTTTGGGCACATGGGTTTCTTGCAGGGCATCATCGATCGCCAGGGGATGAAAGCCAAATAACTCTCTCAAAATCGGTTCATCCTCTTCAGGAGGTGTGTTCTCAAAATCTACCCACACGATGCCATCCGCATCTTGTAAAGCCTTCGGTAGTTCTTCAAGGGTCAGTTCGGTGGTTAATCCCTTGGCGGGAGTGAAATAAACGAGGCGGATCATAGGTTCTTTCCTGTTACGATTCCAATAACGAGGCTAATCGGTTACCGCCAGCTATGGCAGGCTCAATTTTACCTCATGGGAAGCACTCCGTAAAACCGCCTGCGGAAACCTGGCTTTCGTTGTAAAATTGAAAAGCAAGAGCGAATCAGGCGCTCTTTTATTTATCTGCTCCGACTCATGAAAACCACCGCTCCGCCTACAGCTCTGCGTCGGCCCTGGCAGGAAACTTTTGCAGCCCTGCAGCATCCCAATTATCGCCTGTGGTTTGCTGGTCAATTGGTTTCACTGGTCGGCACCTGGATGCAGTCCACCGCCCAGGGCTACCTGGTATACGACTTGACGAAATCCCCGGCTTTCCTGGGCTATGTCGGTTTTGCCAGCGGTTTGCCTTCCTGGTTGTTCACCCTCTATGGCGGCGTCATCGCCGACCGTGTCCCCCGCCGCACCATGCTGATCATCACCCAGACTACGATGATGCTGCTGGCATTTCTACTTGCCGGGCTGGTTTTCCTGGATAAAATTCAGGCCTGGCAGATAGTCCTGATCGCTTTTTTCCTGGGGATTGCCAACGCCTTTGATGCCCCCGCTCGCCAGGCATTCGTGGTTGAGCTGGTGGATCGCGAAGACCTGACCAACGCCATTGCCTTGAACTCCACCATGTTCAATTCAGCCATCGTTGTCGGACCGGCGGTCGCCGGGGCTGTCTATGCTGCCCTCGGGCCGGCCTGGTGTTTTGCCGTCAATGGTCTGTCCTTTATAGCAGTCATTATCGCCTTAGCTTTGATGCGCTTGCCACCTATGGCTATCCAGCAGAAAAGCCGCTCGACTGTGCACGCCATCAAAGAGGGCATCAAATATGCCTACAACGAGCGCATGACCCGCACCCTGATCCTGAATATGGGTGTAATCAGCCTGTTCGGTGTCAGCATGATGACCCTGATTCCCGCCTGGGCGGTATCTGTCCTTGGCGGCGACGTTCGCACCAACGGTTTGTTGCTCTCTGCCCGTGGCCTGGGCGCCCTGATTGGCGCGCTGATGATCGCCTGGTTGAGTCATCGTGGAATCCGCGGCAAGCTTTGGACGGCCGGCAGCCTTGTGTTACCTATCACGATGATCGCTTTCTCGCTGGCTCGCTGGTTGCCTGTCTCCATGCTGATCCTGGTTTTCACCGGCTGGAGTTTCATGGTACAGGTCAACACATCCAACGCCTTGGTGCAGTCGAAGGTGCCGGATGAGCTGCGCGGTCGGGTGATGAGTGTCTTCACCCTGATCTTTTTCGGTGGCATGCCGCTTGGCTCATTGTGGGTTGGCTCTATGGCTAGCCGCCTGGGAGCACCGATGACCGTGGTTATCAATGCAGTGATACTGATCGCTTTTGCCGGGTTTGTTCTGCTGCGGCTGCCGTTCATCCGGAGATTGAAATGAATCCTGTGCTGCTGATCCGCCATGGGGAGGCTGAACACCACATCCGGGCGATTACTGGCGGGTGGACTGATACTGAGCTGACCGACTTGGGCCGCTTCCAGGCTGAGCTGCTGGCTCGGCGTCTCAATCAGGAATTAGCTGGCATCCCCTTACTGCTCGCTACCAGTCGCCTGCGCCGGGCGATTCAGACGGCGGAGGTCATTGGTCGTGATCTGGGGATTCGTCCCGTTGTTCTCCCGGAGCTTGTCGATTTGAATAACGGCATTGCCGCCGGAAAAACCCATGCTGAGGCGCGTGCAGTGGCTCTCGAACCTAACGGCTCGCTCCTGGATTGGCAGCCATACCCCGAGGCGGAGAGCTGGCGTCAGTTTTTTCAACGTATTACCGGATTTATGGAATCGATTAATGGAGCCCACGATGGTGCCGTTATGCTGGTCACTCACGCTGCCAATATTCATGGCATTGTCTCTTGGTGGTTGGGCATACCGGTCGAGGCCCAGGCGCAATTCGATGTGGCACCCGCCAGTCTAACCGTGTTGACGATTAATCGCTGGCAGGTACGCACCCTGGAGCGCCTCAACGACTGCTCCCATTTGTATGCCGCCGGGTTGAGGCAGCCACTGCCGTACTAGGCCGCCCGCGCTGCTGCAGTGAGCGCCAGCACAATCATCCCCAATACCAGGTTCAATCTCATCAAATTGACTTCACGTTGTTGAAGTTGCGAATCAACCCTGGCATCCGAATTGGCCTGTGTCGCCGCCTTGCGTAGTGCTGCCCGTCGCAGCGCAGGAAGCACTGCCCAGGTGGAATACGCCGACAGCCCGATCATGATCAGAAAAACCAAATGTTTGAGCAGGATTGCCACCGCCCAGCGATTGCTGATCGCCAGTAGACCTTCGTAATTGGGGTTGGCACTCATCTGGAACAAACCGGTGGCGATCAAGGTCGCCAGGCAGGCCCATCCAATCGGGTCCAGGCGCCGCTGCATCTGGCTGAGCAGCTCGGCGTAGGCATTGGGGTCCAGCGACTGGCGCGCGGCCGGCAAGACCAGCAGCGCAAGTGCTGTCAGTCCGCCAATCCAGATGACTGTCGCCAGCATGTGTAGCCAATAGACCAGGGTCAGCGCCCAGTCTGGCATGCTCATGGTGTTGGGGTAACGTTGGGATCGGTGGTGGGCTCTACGGGAGGCGGTTCCGTCGGTGTGTCAGTCACCACGGGTGGGGGCTGGGGGGTTTCGAGCGACGGTATAACCGGGGTAGCTTCGGTGCTCGGAGGTGCTTCCTCTTCCGCACCGGAGCAGGCTTCAACTGCTTCCGCCAAAGCCAGGTCGACTTCGGGATCTGCCCCATAGGACAAAGCCAGTTGATATTTCTCGACAGCCGTACAGGCATCGCCCTCGCGCATTAATGTATCGCCCAGGCCGATCAATCCCAACCGGTAGCGCTCAATGGCAGTCAATCCGGAGCCGTCTTTGAGATAGGGCAGTTGTGGTGCGATTTGCTCGAAATAATAAACTACTTGCCGCCAATCCAAATCCCAGAAGCTGGCGCCGGTCAGGTAAAGAGTCGTCCAATTCATGTAACCCTGGGCTTCATTATCCAGCGGGCCAAAGCGTGCCGCCAGCGCCAGGTCGTACAATCCGCCTTCCAGGTCGGCTTGCATGGCGATCTTATCCATGCCGCGGTTGCGCAGCACCAGGAACAGCATCCCATCGATATCGACAGCATGGTACGTTGGGTCTTGCTTGCGCAGCCTGAGCAGGGATTCATACGCCCCATCCCAATCGGCATTCGCCAGCTGCTGGGTGGCAGTATCGAATAGCCCATCGATACCGCGTGTATCCGGCGTCGGTGTCAGCGTCGGCGTAGGCACCAGCGTCGGCGTTGCGGTGGTATTGATCTCTAATAATACCAGCGCCAGTTGGTCGGCAGCGCCCGGATATGAGGGATCCAGGCGGATCACATATTCGAAGCGCTGGCGAGCGCGCTCGAAAAATCCCATCTCTATATCCTGTAAACCCAGTTCGTATTGCTCGCGCGCCTGCTGGGAGACCAACGTTTTCTCGGCATCGGTGCGGATAGTAATCCCGGATCGATAGCCTGCCATCCCACTCAGGACGGCAATGATCAAGAGGATGATAATTCCGGCCAGAGGGATCAGCGCCCAGCGACTGCGTTTTTTCTTCTCCGGCGGCAGCGCTGAATTATCGGATTGCTCGGGTAAAGGAGGTGCCTCGCCCGGCTCAGTAATCGGGCTGCTTGGGCTTTCTTCCGCTCTTTGTCCGGCGGTTGGTTGGGTTACATCCAGGCTGCTATCTTCTGGTGGGGTTGATTTAGTCAGCCCGGAAGATATCAGCGTTGGTAAGGTATCATCTAAATTGTCGTCCGTCATGCGGCAGATTATACCGCACATCCCCGGAGGCCTATCTAAAGCATTTGTCGTAAAATCGACGATTCAATTTATAATTTCAATAGATGAATGGCTATCGTTTTACCCACCCGATTGAAGTTCGCTATGGTGATCTGGATCCTCAGGGGCATGTCAATAATGCCAAATACCTTACGTATCTCGAACAGGCTCGCATCGCCTATATCGGCTCCCTGGGATTGTGGACCGGGGGCTCTTTCTTGGATATTGGCATCATCCTGGCGGACGCACACCTGACCTTTCGCTCGGCCATCCAGTTTGGCCAGCCGGTCCAGGTTGGCGTGCGGGTAACCCGTCTGGGTAACAAAAGCCTGAATATGGAATACTGCCTGGAAGATGACAATACCGGTCAGGAGCTGGCATCAGCATCCACCGTGCTGGTTACCTATGATTATCGCAGCGGCAATACCATTCCTCTCCCGGCTGACTGGCGGGAGAAAATATCCCAATTCGAAGGATTACCACCATCATGACCCCGCTTCCATCCATTGACTCGGAGTATTTAATCCATACCCTGACCAGCTTGTTGAACACTCCCAGCCCGACCGGCTTTGCTCACCGGGCGATCGACCTCACGCAGCAGTTTATGCAAGCTTTTCCCGAGCTGCAAATCGCTCTGACCCGTAAAGGTGCCCTGGTGGCAACCTGGCCCGGTCAAGCCAATTCCGCTCCCCGCGCCCTCACCGCCCATGTCGATACTCTGGGAGCCATGGTCAAGGAAATCAAAGCCAGTGGGCGGCTCAAATTGACCCGTATCGGTGGCTTTGCCTGGAACACCGTTGAAGGTGAAGGCTGCACCGTGTTTACTTCCCAGGGAGAGCGCCTGCGCGGTTCTCTTTTACTGACCCGCGCTTCTTCGCATGTTCACAGCAGTCAGGTCAATGAGCTCAAGCGTGACGATGATAACATGGAAGTCCGTTTGGATGCCCGCACCTCGTCGGCTGATGAGACCCGCGCTCTCGGGATCGGAGTGGGCGACTTCGTCGCCTTTGACCCGCGCGTGGAAGTCACCAACGGTTTCATCCGCTCGCGTCATCTGGATGACAAAGCCTGCGTGGCCTGCATCCTGGCTGCGTTGAAAGCCCTGCACGATGCCGGCTTGCGACCGGCCCAAACCACTTACCTGCATATCAGTAACTATGAAGAGGTCGGCCACGGCGCCGCCACTGGCATCCCCTCCCAGGTGCACGAGCTGCTCACTGTGGATATGGCTGCCATCGGCGATGGCCAGGCTTCCGATGAATTCAATGTCACCCTGTGTGTCAAAGACTCCGGCGGACCGTATCATCACGGCCTCAGCCAGCGGCTACGCCGCCTGGCGGACGAGCAGGCAATTCCTTACAAAGTAGATATTTACCCCTATTACGGCTCGGACGGTGAGGCTTTCTGGCGGGCCGGTGGTGATGTAGCGGTGGCATTGATCGGCCCCGGCGTGGATGCTTCTCACAACTACGAACGCACCCATCTGGATGCGCTCCTGGCGACCACCAACTGGCTGATGGCTTACCTGCTTTCCGAATAAACCGGATGGATCCGGGCTTGCTCGCGATCAACGCGACTCCGGGAAGCACTTAATCAAGCGAGATAAGGAAGGGACCTGACGAACATGTACCTGGATGCCTCATTACCCCCTGGTCCGCTTGCCCAGGTTCCTGGGATTGCCCGGGCTGCTGAATCCCTTGGATTCGACGCCCTGTGGTCGACCGAGACCCTGCACGACCCCTTCCTGCCCGGCGCCTTGGTCGCCGAGCATACGCAACGCTTGCAGTTTGGCACAGCCGTAGCGATCGCCTTTGCTCGCAGCCCAGCCACCCTGGCATATACTGCCTGGGATTTGGCGCAGATTTCTAATGGGCGTTTTATCCTCGGGCTGGGTACGCAGGTCAAGGCGCACATTGAACGGCGCTTTGGCATGCCCTGGCCGGAGTCGGTAGTCGGCAAGCTGCACGAGCAAATCCAGGCGGTACGTGCCTTCTGGCATACCTGGCAGACCGGTGAGCCTCTGAATTTTCGCGGCGAATATTACAAGCTGACATTAATGTCGCCCTTTTTCAATCCCGGTCCGATCAGCCACCCTGACATACCGATCTACATCGCCGGAGTCAAC
>JAGDMX010000152.1 GCA_017860725.1 Chloroflexota bacterium
AGCCATCTTGAAACGCTGGCAAGAAGGAGGGCGTGATGAGCGAACGGATCGACGAGACACTGAGAAGGAACGCCGCCGCTACGTCGAAGGAGAGTTCTCCGAATTCATCGAACACTGAGGCAGAAGAATTCGACCGGACAGCAGGCTTAGCCGGTGATCCAAACTGCCCGTTCTGCGGCTGGCTGGGCTACCTGCGTGCCGATCTACCCATCGATCACCCTGACTTCGGTAGGCTACAAGTATGTACATGCCGTCAGGCACGCCTCAGTCAGCAGGTTCACCAGCGGCTTTTCTCGCTGAGTCACCTTGATCAGCTCAGCCATCTTACTTTCGATAATTTTCAAGCGCATGGGCGGTTAGGCCTGGGACAGCAACAGTCGGCTTCGTTAGAATGGGCTTTTAATCAATCGCGCCACTTCGCCCGAAACCTGCAAGGTTGGTTATTACTACAAGGACCGTTTGGATGTGGCAAAACCCATCTGGCAGCCGCCATCGCCAATTTTGCCGTTAGCCTGGGTGTGCCAACCCTTTTTCTGACGGTACCCGACCTGCTGGATACCTTGCGCTTCACCTATGATGACCCAGAAGCGACCTTCGAGTCACGTTTCGAACAGATCCGCGGAAGCGTCTTATTGGTTCTGGATGACTTCGGCACACAGAACGCAACTGCCTGGGCTCAAGAGAAACTATTCCAAATCTTGAACTATCGCTACATCAACCGTCTGCCTACTGTAATCACAACCAACCTGGAATTGGTGGAAATCGAGGGGCGCATGCGCTCACGTCTGCTGGACCCGGAGCTGGTCACGCGAGTGGAGATTAATGCTACCGATTATCGCCATCCGACAGATGATACGGGGCATCATGAGTTATCTTCGGTCGAAATGCTCCGCGATCGCACTTTCGGAAATTGGAGTGACCGGCGCGGTGAGGGGCTGACTGCTTCGGAGATGCAGAGTCTGGAAAAAGCGTTTCAGGCTGCCTACAAATTTGCAGAGGACCCCAGAGGCTGGCTGGTCTTCTCAGGTCCTTACGGCTGTGGCAAGACTCACCTGGCCGCTGCCATCGCCAATTACCGCGCCAGTCTGGGCGATCCGCCATTATTCGTGGTGGTACCTGACTTGCTCGATCACCTGCGGGCAACCTTCAGCCCGGACAGCACGGTGCGCTTCGACAGGCGCTTCGAACAGGTGCGCTCTGCCTCGTTGCTGATCCTGGATGATCTGGGCACCCAGGCAATGACAGCCTGGGTCCGTGAAAAATTATTCCAGCTGCTTAACTATCGCTACAACGCCGGGATGCCGACTGTCATGACTACCTCTGACACGCTGGACGAGATCGATCCTCGCATGCGCAGCCGCATGCTGGACAAACGCTTGTGCACAATATATGCGATCACCGCGCCTTCATTTCGCGGATCACTCTCCAGGGATAGAAGAAGTGGGACGCGCAGGCGTACTTAAGAAAATTCAACCAAAGGTAAGGAAAGTTTCATGACTTCTGACCAACCGAATTGCATTGTCTGCAACCGCACATCTGAGCAAGTACCTCTCCTGCAGTTGCGCTATCAGAAATCTGACCTGTGGGTATGTCCGCAGCACCTGCCAATCCTGATCCACAAACCGCACGAACTGGCTGACAAGTTGCCCGGAATGGATCTCGCCGGGCAGCCAGATGCCCACCACCACGACTTGTAAGATTTAATCACCCCCTGAAAGAACATACTTTTCCCCTGATAAACCATTGTTGCAACCGCTGGCAATGGTTTATCAAGTCGTTCTTATGTTTCATTGACAATATTTATGATAAAGATACAATATATCAAGAATATTCTGCCCGGAGGTAAATGATGCTTCCCAGTTTCCTGCTATCCTTACGTGAAGGAATAGAAGCCGCCCTGATTATCGGTATTGTGATTGGCACCTTGCAGAAAATCAATCGGACTGACTTAGTAAAGATGGTTTGGGTTGGCGCAGCCTGCGCTGCAGCAGTTAGCTTTTTGGTAGCCATCATTTTAAATAAAGTAGGGACTTCGCTAGAAGGAGAAGCAGAGGAGATCTTTGAAGGCTTGACCATGTTGGTAGCAGCGGGGGTATTAACCTGGATGATCTTCTGGATGAGCCGCCAAGCGCGCCAATTGCGCAGCGAGCTTGAGAGCGGCGTACGCCAGGCAGTGTCCCTGGCTGGGCATGGAGCGCTCTTTTTGCTGGCCTTTGCAGCTGTGGTACGGGAGGGAATCGAACTGGCCTTATTCCTGACTGCTACGACGATGACCAGCAGCGCGCAGGCGGTAGTGATCGGTTCGCTGCTCGGCCTGGGAACCGCTATCTTGCTGGGTTGGTCTCTTTTTACCAGCATCGTCCGTCTGGATCTTCGGCGTTTCTTCCAGGTGACCGGCGGATTGCTGGTATTGTTCGCGGCTGGGCTGGTCGCGCACGGGGTTCACGAATTCAATGAGCTGGGCTGGATCCCGCCCATTATCGAACACATTTGGGATATTAACCTGCTTCTGGATGAGAATTCCTCATTCGGGCAGTTGCTAACAGCCTTATTCGGTTACAACGCCGATCCATCCCTGAGTGAGATGCTCGCTTACATCGGATACTTTGTTGTTATCCTCTCTGGTCTGCGTTGGGCAAACTCGCCGATCCGCACCGCGACGCAGGAAGCTTGAGAGTCATCGAAACGCCATCAGAAATAAGCCAAGTAGTGTAAAATTCAAGTTACTTCTTTCGAGCTTTCAGGTGAAATATGTCCCAATCGTTTTTTTCTGAACTTCCTCTGCCGCCCCATTTCGATCCCAATAGTGTTAGCAGCGTCTGGCGAGTGCCTTACGAAGAACGCGCTGTCCAGGCGCGCTCCTGGGCAAGAGAATACAAAATACGTCCTGCCGCTGAGGATAACAATAAAGTTGGCGTGCTGCTGGTCGACGTGCAAAATACTTTCTGTGTCCCAGGTTTTGAGCTATATGTTGGCGGACGTTCAGGCAGCGGCGCGGTGGATGACAATCGCCGCCTGGCCAACTTCCTCTATCGCAACCTGGGTTTGATCACCCGCATCGCCATCACCCTCGACACTCACCAGGCTGTGCAGATCTTCCATGCCGCGTTCCTGGTTGACCGGCACGGAGAGCACCCTGCTCCATACACGCTGGTTACCTCCGAAGATATCCTTCAAGGACGCTGGCTGTTCAATGCCGCCATCGCCGAGAGCCTGGACATCGACCCGGCTTACGGACAGCGCCATCTGCAGCACTACGTCGAGGAGCTGGCCAGGCAAGGCAAATATGCCCTGACCATCTGGCCCTACCACGCCATGGTGGGCGGCATCGGCCACGCACTCGTCTCAGCCATCGAAGATGCGGTCTTCTTCCATACCATCGCCCGAGCCAGTCGACCACATCTCGAGATCAAAGGCATGCAACCGCTCACTGAGCACTATTCGGCGGTCGGCCCAGAAGTCCTGACTGACCCCGACGGTAAAACCATCGGTCAGCGCAGTCCGAACCTGTTCAATATGCTGCGCTCCGTGGACGTCCTGGTCATTGCCGGGCAGGCCAAGAGCCACTGCGTGGCCTGGACAGTGGAGGATCTTCTGGAAGATTGCCAGGCCCATGATCAGTGCCAGGCGAGCAAGATCTACCTCTTGGAAGACTGCACCTCGCCGGTGGTGGTGCCGGGTGCAATTGATTACACCGATGAGGCGGACGCTGCCTATCGCCGGTTTGAGGCAGCGGGAATGCATGTGATCCGATCGAGCGATCCCATAAAGAACTGGCCTGGTATTCTTGAGCGTTTCCAGGCAGCCTGAGCTTACTCTCACAAAAAAGTACTAAATCCCCCCTGATTGAGTTCCATTCAATTTTGTCAGAATGTCAAGAATCTGATCGAAATAGGATTATATTCGTCTAAATATCAGGGATTTCTATTGTATAATTGGCGGGATTTACTAGACCGATCATCAGGTCTGCCAGGTCCAAGAATACTCGGATAGCAATTATTAACCATTCCTACCCTGGCATTATTGGTGGGTCATCCAGAGAAATTTATATGAATATACTGCTCGTCGATGAACATGTGCTTTTACGCGAAGGCCTGGCAAGTTTGCTCCAACAGCAAGCAGACATCAAAGTTGTAGGCGAGGTCGGGTTGAGCGATGCGGCAGTGACAACAGCCATCGACCTGAAGCCCGATATATTGCTGATTGATATTGCCCCACAAGTTGAAGAGGGGATGAGAATAATCAGAACGATACTGGCGCATTTGCCCACTCTCGAAGTCATCATTCTCACCAACTTGAATTCCGACGAGTACGTGATCGAAGCCCTGCGCTGTGGAGCTGTAGGATTCCTCCACAAGAATTCCTCGATAGACCACTTATTATCCTCCATTCGGGCGGTCGAACGCGGAGAAGCCGCCTTATCTCGAAAAATGATGCGACGTGTGCTGATAGAGTTTGCCCGCCAGAATGAGCCATCAAATGGTTCCGATAATCCTCTGGCAAAATTGACAGACCGGGAACTGGAAGTGCTTGCCCATCTTGTGGCGGGGGCTACAAATCGCCAGATCGCCGAATACCTGGTCATCTCTGAAAATACCGTGAAGATCCACGTCCACAACATCTTCGAAAAATTAAAACTGGATAATCGCCGGGAAGTTGCCAAATTCGCCAATTTGCCTGGATTACTGCGCTTATCACAGTCCTGAAATAAGAATCTTTTAAAACAAAAATGGCGGTCTATCTGAATAGACCGCCATTTTTCGATGGTGTTTCAATTTTTCAAAACAGGTTATGGGCGAGTTTTCATGATAAAGAGCGCTATCCTGCTTTCTTGCTTCGCAAATTCTTTATTCCAGCCTGTGCTTTGTCATAATAATGGTGCATATAATCATTCAAATTGGCGGGAGCAGTTTTCTGAGCATCTTGATCATTGGTGTAATAGGTAGAATAATAGTTAACTCCTCCATACGCATCAAGGCCTGTTAATGGGATTCGATTGAAAACGACCCCTAACACCCTGACGCCTGACCTTTTGAATTGCTCTAACATGCCCAGAGCAACTTTCCTACGGATGTGACCCGGTCTGACGACCAATAATATCCCATCTACCTTCGCAGCCAGAAAAAGCGCATCAGCGACAACCAGGGGCGGGCTATCGATGATGATGAAATCCGCCATTTCTTCTAATTTAGCCAGGATTTGATCCATTTTCTCGGATGCCAGGAGATCCGCTGGATTTTCAATGTATCGTCCACTCGAAATTACCTTGAACTTCTCATCTTTAAAATTTATAAGCGCCTTTTCAACATTCAAACCATTGAGGTAGATATCTGTCAACCCAAACTTGTTGGCGACATTGACTACCTCATGGATCTTCGGTTTATGCAAATCTGCATCGATCAGAACAACTCGTTTATCTCCTTGAGCCATTACTGCCGCCAGGTTTGCAGCAACCGAGGTTTTTCCGACTCCGATGTTTGTGCTCGTAATCAGTATCGATTTAAGAGCGTGCTCTTCGCTCATGAATTGAAGGTTGGCGCGCAGTGAACGGTAAGCTTCAGCAACCGGGGAGCGCGGATTCTTAGATACATATAACCCATTCGGTTCTTCCTCGGTTTCCTTGGTCTCAGCAATAAAACCAATCACGGGTAGTCCTAACACACGCTTGACATCCTCGGGCGTTTTCAGTGTGTCATCCAGATAATCCAGCAAGAATGCCGCGCCGGCTGCCAGGACAAATCCAATTCCAGCCGCTATTAAGATGGTGAGACTCTTGTTAGGACCAATCGGAGTTGTCGGGAGTTCTGCTGGTTCGACCACAATTAATGAGTTCGTCGCGCCCTGTTGTGTGTTTAACAAGAGGTTGCCATAGGTTCCTTGTAGTGTGGTCAATTTCTGCTGTTGAATTGTGATTTCATTCTGGGTGTCCTGGATTTCACTGGCGCTGTTCAGATCACCCAATTTCTCCTGCAATTTCGCAATCTCATCTTGCGTATTGACGATCTGAGACTGCAGGTCATCAATTTGCTGGTTAATAAAATCCCGCCGAACCTGGTCTACCGAAAGTTCCCCCGAAGGACTGCGCAGGATTAGCTGGTTCGCCAATTCATTTGCAACCAGCTGAGCGCGCAGGGGATTGACATCCGTAACGGTGATATCAATAAGTTGACTCCCCGGGACGGTTCGCGCCAGGTACTCCGGCAAAGCATCTAACCCCAAAGCAGCCTTAGTCGCGTCGTAAACGGGCCTACGGTTGGCAACATCTGCATACGCTGAAGCCAACTGCTCTGCCAGGTAGAATTCCCCCGATGAAGGATTTGGATCATCAATTAAGCGACCAATCATCAGGGTGGTTTTGGCCTGG
>JAGDMX010000153.1 GCA_017860725.1 Chloroflexota bacterium
AAATGCAACAGATATGTATTACATGCCGGCTCTTTGATTCTCTCTACAGGCCGGCGGGTGGGAAGGGGATGTTACCACAATCTACATATCTATCACTGTTGCCTTGAACGCCCGGAACTTACTGACCCGGCTCGAAGTGGCGGAATGGGCGCATGGTCGCCCCATAACGGTTACCGTTTGGCCATTTTCTGTTTTTAATCTTACCGATATAAAAACGATATAACCGTCGTTTATGGATTGACTTCATCTTTTACATCCTTATAATCTTATTATCGATAAATCCAGAAACAAATCTAGAATTGGAGGACATGATGAAGATTAACAATCACTTTCGTAGGTCCGTACTGGTGGGCTTCATGGCGCTTGCTCTTCTGGTAAGCCAGTTTGGGCAAGCATTGGCGATCACTTTTGGTCAGGTCGATGCCGCGAATCAATATTCGAACGTGGGCGCGATTATGATCTCCACGCCAGATGGCAATTTCGAGTTCTGCTCGGGAACCCTGATCGGAGATAGAAAGTTCCTGACCGCCGGACACTGCACCTACTTCCTCAATAATTTCATAGCCGCTGGCTTTTTCGGCCTGAGTAATGTGAAAGTCAGCTTCAACCCGATCGATGATGCCCAGCCGGCCAGCTTCTGGGACGTTGAAGCCCTGGTCACCCACCCGGACTTCATGATTACCACTGCCAATGCCTATGCAGATATTGGCATGGTGATCCTTTCCCAAAACCCTGGCATCTCACCCGCGGACCTGGCCTCAGTGGGTTATCTGGACCAGCTTAAAGAAAATGGCGCACTTGTGCAAGGGCAGAGTCAGGCGAGTTTTACGGTAGTGGGCTACGGCGCACATTTAAGCTGGCCGCCGCCGGAAGTAGCGCCTGGCCAGGGAGAACGATACTTTACGGACGCCTTATACCAGTCCTTGACCTCTAAGTGGCTTCATTACAATCAGAATCCAGTCGTTGGCAAAGGCGGCATCTGTTTCGGTGACTCGGGCGGGCCAACTTTTTGGACAGACTCTGATGGGCGGCGCATTTTAGTCGGAGTGAACTCTTGGGTCGGGGCGGTTAACTGCAACGCGAATGGGTACAGCTACCGGGTAGATCTACCGGAGATAAGTAGTTTCATCCAGACCATCCTGAACCAATATTAACACTCATCGAACAAATACCCTGAGAGCGCAAAATTCCTCACCCCGACCAGGGCAGTATGGGATAAAATGGTCGGAGGGAATTTAGACGGATAAATACAATCCAGAATATACGATTATTACGATGGACGATTTGTGGGATCTATCATTTGGTAAGCGGGTCAGGCAACAGCGCCAGTCGCTGGGCCTGACCCAGGCTGAGATGGCAAGGCGGGTAGCCTGTGCCACAATTACCTTGCGCAAAATCGAAGCCGAGTCACTGCGCCCGTCTGTGCAGATTGCTGAACGCCTGGCGGTTGCACTCAAACTCCCAGCTGAAAAACACGCTGCATTTATCCATGCAGCACGGACAGCTTCGTTTGAAAGTCCGCCGGAGAGGGAAACACCCTCGCCAGCGCCATCGGCAGAAGAGATCGGTCAGGAAAACCTGACCGGTCGCTTTGCCCGCGGCTATCAACTTGGCGAACGCATCGGTTCGGGCAGTTTCGCGGCAGTTTACCGGGCAGTCCAACCCGGTGTGGAGCGTGATGTAGCAGTCAAGATTATTTTGCCGCAGTATGCCAACCAGCCCGACTTTATCCGCCGCTTTGAAGCAGAGGCGCAGCTCGTTGCCCGGTTGGAGCATCCCTATATCGTGCCGCTCTACGATTACTGGCGGGAGCCCAACTTCGGGTACCTGGTCATGCGCTTGTTGCGGGGCGGCAGTCTTGAGAATCGGTTAACTAAAGGACCGCTGCCGCTCGAATATGTTCTGCAGGTGAGTGAGCAGGTTGGTAAAGCGCTCGGCGCTGCCCATCGCCAGGGAGTCGTGCACAGAGATCTTAAATCAGCCAATATCCTGCTGGATGAAGAAAAGAACGCCTACCTGGCTGACTTTGGCATTGCCAAGAATCTAATAGACACGAAACCCGAGCATCAAACCCAGTCCGGGCAGATGATCGGATCTCCGGCATATATTTCCCCTGAACAGATTCGCTCTGAACCGGTGCGTCCGGAGACAGATATCTATTCATTCGGCATCCTGCTGTTCGAGATGCTGACAGGCAATTTGCCCTACGCGGGAGCGACGCCTATCGACATGATTATGCAGCATCTCAAAGCCCCTCTGCCTTTCCTCAGCGAATATAATCCCGATCTGCCTCCAACCCTGGACCCGGTCATCCGTCGGGCGACCTCCAAGAATCCTGCCGATCGCCAGCGCGATATGATCACCTTACTGGCTGAGTTCCAGGTCGCGGCTGGATATGCACAAACTCCCGGTCAGACGCATGGCGCTGCGATGATGATCGAGAGCGCCGCTCAGGAGATAGTTGAGTTGGAGAATCCTTATAAAGGCTTGCGACCGTTCATGGAGGGTGATGCGCAGATGTTCTTCGGCAGGGAATCGCTGGTGCAGGAGTTGTTGCATAAAATGGGTGCGGAGGATGACCTGGCGCGCTTCCTCGCTGTGGTAGGACCCAGCGGCAGCGGGAAATCTTCGGCGGTTAAAGCAGGTTTGATCCCCGCTTTGCGCCGTGGTGGGCTGCCAGGCTCGGAGAAATGGTTCATCGTCGATATGGAGCCCGGCGCGCACCCACTTGAGGCGCTGGAAGCGGCTCTGTTGCGTGTGGCAGTCAATCCACCAGAGAGCCTGATCCACCAGTTCCAGGAAGATGAGCGCGGCTTGCTGCGGGCGGTCAACCGCTGCCTGCCGTCAGATCCCGCCTCTCAGCTCGTGCTGGTCATTGATCAGTTTGAAGAGCTCTACACACTTACCCAGGCCAGAGCCGAGAGAGAACAATTCCTCCAAAGCCTCATCATCGCTGCTCTGGATCCAGGCAGCCTTCTTCGCGTTGTCGTCAATATCCGGGCAGATATGATTGATCTCTTTTTACAGGATATTGACTTCGCGGAGCTTGTGAACGCGCGCAGCGTCTTTGTTCCTCCGCTCACTCCCGATGAGCTCGAAATGGCGATCGTTGGCCCTGCCCGGCAGGCTGGATTGGTGCTTGAATCTGGTCTGGTAAATCGCCTGGTACGCGAGGTAGTTGGAGAGCCGGGCGCACTCCCCTTGCTCCAGTACGCCTTATCTGAGCTATTCGAGCGGAGGGAAGGCCGGCGGCTCACCCAAGCAGCTTACGAGGGCAGCGGCGGCGTGCTGAGCGCCTTAGGCAGGCGGGCAGAAGAAATCTATGCTCAACTCGATGAGCGAGGTCATGAGGCTGCTCGCCAGGTTTTCCTGCGCCTGGTGGCGCTCAGCGAAGGCAGTGCAATAGCACGCCGGCGTGTTCTGCTATCAGAATTCGAAAATCTATCCAACCTCACACGAGGCATCCAGCCGGAGATTCAAGGATCGAGTCCATCTGCGCAGCAGAATCCGGCTGTAAAGGCTGTCATCGATCGGTATGCACGCTACCAGTTGCTGACCTTCGATCGCGACCAGGCCACCCGGCGACCAGTCGTTGAGATTGCACACGAAGCGCTGCTGACTGAATGGAAGCGGCTGCACGACTGGTTGGAAGAAAGCCGGAGCGACCTGCGCTTGCAGCGCCAGCTCGCCCAGGCAGCCGCGGAATGGGAATTGGCTGCGCAGGATGAGAGCTTCCTGCTGCAAGGTTCCCGCCTGGCTCAGTTTGAAGGTTGGGCGGAGCAAACCAGCCTGGTGCTCACACTTTCAGAGGCTGACTTTTTAAGGCTATCAACCAAAAAGGCGGAAGAAAGCGCAGCAATAGAAGCTGCCCGTCTGCAGCGCGAGTTGGAAACAGCCCAAAAGCTGGCAGAGACGGAACGTCAGCGTGCGGAAGCACAGGCCAGCGCCAGGCGGCGATTGCAGAGAGGAGCGGCTGTCCTGGCGCTTTCCTTGTTGCTGGTAGCAATCCTGGCTGCTGCCGCGTTCTTCTTCGCAAAACAGTCCAACCAAAACGCGCGCTTGGCAAGGGCGCGCGAGTTGGCATCTGCATCACTGGCCTCTTTACAGTCTGACCCAGAGCGCAGCATCTTGCTGGCGTTGGAGGCGGTAAAGACTGAGCCGCTGTGGGAAGCTCAGAATGCCCTTCACCAGGGTTTATATGCCTCTCACCTGCGCGATGCCATTGCAGCACACGAGGGAGGCATATATGGCATTGCCGTCAGCCAGGATGGGAACCGTCTGGCAACCGCCAGCCTGGATGGCACAATTAAGACCTGGAAAATTATGGAAGGTCGTATTGATAAATCGCCGCAGCTTACTCTGCCTAATCCCGTGGACTACAACCCTGCTATACTTGGCTCTGGTACTACCATGGCGTTCAGCCCGGATAACAGCAGGCTGGCAATCTTCGGTCCGCATTTTTCAGTTTTGATCCTGGATGCCAACACGGGAGGGACGTTGCAAACCCTTTCAGGGCATACCGCTGAGCTGGGCAGCCTGGCGTTTAATCCAACGGGAGATCGCCTGCTGACCTCCAGTGTAGACGGTACGGCACGGTTATGGAATATATCCACCGGACAGAAGCTGGTCGCATTTCAAAAAGACCAGCATGAGGAGCTGGTTATAGCAGCTTTCAGCCCCAATGGAGAGCTCATTGCCACGGGCGGCACCGATTCCGTAGTCAGGATCTGGGATCTCTCCGGCGCCTTGCTCGCAGAGTTGCCGATCGAAAACGGCAACATGGTGACAGCTCTTGCTTACAGCGCTGATGGTAGCCAGTTGGCTGCCGGGACGCCTTTCAGCCACCCCATTTGGGACCTGTCAGGGCTGGCGGAGGGAAAGTCGCCCAGATTGGTGTTGACAATTCCGGGCGAGCTCAACCCGGTCAACGGTCTATATTTCAACCCGGATGGAAGCCGGCTGGTCACCGCTAACTCGTCCGGCAAAACTAAGCTCTGGGACACGGCTGCCGGACAGATGCTCCTGGAATTGCTTCCAAGCGAGGCAATGCTGAGCAGCACCCTCACCCCGGATGGAAACACCCTTTTCATTGGCTACGAAAACGGGCAGGTAAAAGCCTGGAACACCGCCACCCTCGGGAATGGCGAATGGCTCAGCCTCCCTTACCAGTATTCGGATGTTCATCCTAATGAATCACGCCTTCTCGCATGGAACTTATTTGACCGTGAGCATGGAATCTTTGATAAAACCTGGTGGGATATCCAGGGAGAAGTTCCACAAAAGATAAACGGCTACTCGATCGAATTGGGCGGCCCTCCCTTAGGCGATACACAGGATGATGGTCTCACGCGCTGGGCAGTGCTGGATGAGAACGGGTTGGTGAAAATCTACGCAGCCGCCGACGGTCGCTTTTTACGATCTCTCTCTGCCGCAGACGGCGAAGCCAAAATTGGCGCGATAAGTTTGAGCTCAGATGGCAGCCGATTGTTCACAGCCAGTGAAGACGGATCGTTACGCATCTGGGATACTACCACGGGTTCTCCACTGACTGATTTCCAGGCAGGTGATCAGCAGCAGCTCGTTTTCTCCAGCCCGGATGGTTCTCTAGTCGTTACCCATGATCAGGGATCAAACCCGGACTCACAATCGATCATTCGTATATGGGATGCCTCAACGGGTAAAAAGGTCCACGAACTGGCGGGCCATGCGGGGCGCATTTTTGGCGGAACGTTTTCCTCAGATGGGAAGTTCCTGCTTACCAGCAGCGCCGATGGTACAGTAAAAATATGGGATGTTGCCAGCGCTAAGGAACTGAAGACTCTTTCTAACTTTAGTGGTTTGCCCTTCAGCTTAAGCCTCAGCCCGAACGGGAGTCTGTTAGCTGTCGAGCTGTCTAACCTGCACACCAGCCTGTATGATTTCGCCAGCGGTCAGGAACTGCTCGACCTCACTGGCTGGTGGGCAAGCTTCTCTCCTGACAGCCGGCACCTCACTTTGGGTTCGACCAATGAAGAAATGACCTATGGATACGACCTTGAGCTGGCTGATCTGGTCAGACTTGCGGAAAGCAGAGTTACGCGCGCCTTATCTGAGGCTGAATGCCAAAAGTATTTGCATACACCCTCTTGCTCGTCGATACTGTCCAGCCCTCCCTGAGCGATCTCCCTCCAAAAATCGAAATCTTCAATCTAAAATCTGCAATCCCTCAGCTGGTTTCCCTTTGCCACGTTGGCGGCAAGGGCGTTCTTGGCGGTTGCGGCTCGCAAGAGAATGTCGTTGCAGAAAGCGCCGTATTTCAGGGTGGTGGTCAAGCCGTTGATCGCCGTGTGCATGGCATTGATCTCAGCGTTGACGAGAAGGTTT
>JAGDMX010000154.1 GCA_017860725.1 Chloroflexota bacterium
TGAAACCGCGATAATGGATTGGCACATTGACCTCACGGCGCTCAGGCTTATCCAGTAAAGTACACACCCGCAGGGTTTGCGGGTGGCGTGTCTTCAACAACTCCAGCACAGATGCAATGGTATAACCGCTATCAACGATATCTTCAACTAGCAATACATTACGTCCGGTGATATTTTCAACCAGATCCATCGAGATACGAACCTGGCCGGTCGTCTGGCGGGCGGTTCCGTATGAGGAGATAGCCATAAAATCCACGGAGTTCAAAATCGTCAGACGACGCATCAAGTCAGTCAGGAAGATCACACCTCCTCTCAGGATGCAGATCAGGTGCACAGTCTCACCAAAATAATCCATGTTGATCTCTTCTGCCAGCTCAGCAATGCGTTTCTGCAGAGTCGGCTCATCGATCAGAATTTCATCGAGGAATTCATGATAATCTTGCATAACAACCTCCTGATCCTCAGTCTATTCTCAGCGTGGCACCTCGTGGTGCAACCGGCAGCGGGCCTCATATAGCTCGGATGCGCCGACGATCACTACCGGATCATGGTAATTGGCCGGTTTTCCATTAACCAGACGCTGGGTGCGACACGCCTCTTCGCCACACACCATACAGATTGCATGCAGCTTATCGACAATCTCAGCCTTGGCCATTAACTCCGGCATTCCACCGAATGGTTCGCCGCGAAAGTCGGTATCCAGACCGGCCACGATCACTCTCAAGCCACGGTTAGCCAGGTCCTGCACCACCTGAACGATCCCTGGATCGAAGAATTGAGCTTCATCGATGGCCACTACCGTGGTCTCCGCGTCTAAATTTTCTATGATTGCAGTAGAGGATGCCACAGGCATAGCCTGGTACTCGAAACCGGAATGTGAAGTCACCTTCTCCAGAGTATAGCGCACATCGATCGTTGGCTTAAAGGCCTGCACCTTTTGGCGGGCAATCGCCGCGCGACGCAGCCGGCGGATCAGCTCTTCGGTCTTACCACAGAACATTGAACCGGTGATAACCTCGACCGATCCGTTATGATGTTTCATGAGTTTCCTGTGCTCCTGATTAAATATAGGGTAATTCTGGGTATTTTACCCTCCCAGTTGAATTTCTGGTATGGATTGCTGGGTTAAAATAAAGACCCCCGCCTGATTTGGCGGGGGTCTGTGATATTGTTGCAGGCTAAACGACGATCTCTTCCGCGGCTTCCGGCAGATCATATCCAAAGCGGCGCAGCGCCTTCTTCAGATCAGCCAGTGACTTTCGCCCAAAGCCATCGATGTTGAGCAAATTTTGCTCACCTGCAGCCAGCTTATCCAAAACCTGGCCAACCGATGTGATCTCAGCTTTGGCCAACGCTTCCGTAATCCGTGGACCCAGTTCCAGCTCAGTTACTGGACGGGACGGGGAAGTGCGAGCAGTCTCACGTGCTTCCATATCTGCCAGATATGTCTTGCGGGCTTCAAGTTTCTTATAGAAACGATCCACCTGTCCTTCGGTGTCAACGATACGCTGCTCGCCGGTGAAAAACGGATGGCACTTGGAGCAAACATCGGTATGGATGGTTTTACGAGTCGAGCCGGTCTTCCAGGTGTTGCCGCAAGCACAGATTACCGTTGCGTCTACATAATAGGTAGGATGAATATTCGATTTCATGTTCAGTTATCCTTACTCGGCAGCCATGACGACGTCGGGGATCACGCTCACGCGTTTGCGCCCATCACGAATCGTCTCGTACACCACAATCCCGTCGGAGGTAGCAAAAAGGGTATCATCTTTGCCAACATCTACATTTTTACCCGGCTTAATACGTGTGCCACGCTGGCGCACAAGGATATAGCCGGAGAGCACGCGCTGCCCGCTGAAGACCTTTACGCCAAGGCGCTGGCCCTGACTGTCACGACCGTTGCGGCTGGAGCCGCCACCTTTTTTATGTGCCATGCCAACCTCTCACTCTGCTCCATTCGCTAAAATGGAGTCAATCTGTAATCGGGTATATTTTTGGCGGTGACCCTTCTTCACCCGGTAGCGCTTCTTGGGCTTGTACTTGAAAATCGTCACCTTGGGACCTTTGACCTGACCCACTACCGTAGTCTTAACAACAGCACCCGGGACATGAGGAGTACCCACACTCACCATCTCACCGTCGGAAATCAACAATACGTGATTCAGATCGAGAGCTTCTCCATCTTCAGCGGCAAAGTAATCCACTTCTATCATGCCACCTTCGACGGCTTTGTACTGCTTGCCGCCGTCTTCCACAATTGCATATTTCATGTAATTCCTCCAATCTTCACTTCGCCGCGCTACCCGCTGGTGGATTTGGGCTGTGCCCGAGCCGGCGTGCGGGGAAGTTGGACACACACATATGCCCCGGCAAACGTTCTGCCAGGGCAGAGCGGGCAGTATTATAAATGCCCAGAGCTAATGTGTCAAGGAAGGAAGGCTACTTGTTTTTAACCTTTTTCAGCGCTTTATCATAACGAGCTGCTACTACATCCCAGTTGACTACATTCCACCAGGCGTTCAGGTAATCGGCCCGGCGATTCTGGTAGCGCAGGTAATAAGCGTGCTCCCACACATCGACTCCAAAGACCGGTTCGAGTCCATTGCTGATGGGATTATCCTGGTTCGGGGTACTGATCACCGAGAGTTTGGCGTCTTGGCCCAGCACAACCCATGCCCAGCCACTGCCGAAACGAGTCATACCGGCTGCATTGACCTGACCAATCATTTCCTTTACGCCGCCAAATGCAGAGGTGAGGGCCAGGTAGCCACCGACCTTCTTGAAAGCGGTTTCGATAAAATTACCAACCTTCTCCATAGTGTCCTCACCCTCGCCAACGCGGGAGGGACCCATGATCTCCCAGAACATGGTGTGGTTGAAATGACCACCGCCGTTGTTGCGCACCGCCGTGCGAACAGATTCGGGCAGGCTCTCCAGGTCGGTCAGCAGCGTCTCCAGGCTCTTGTCCTGGAATTCGGCGACGCTTTCCAGGGCTTTGTTGAGGTTGGTGACGTAAGCACCGTGGTGCTTATCGTGATGAATCTGCATCGTCAGGGTGTCGATGTAGGGCTCTAGCGCGTTGTAATCATAGGGAAGTGGGGGAAGCTCGTATGCCATTGGAGGTACTCCTTGAAATTAGTGAATCGGATTTTTCGAATTATTTATACAGTAATTATACAAATTGAATGAGGGATGTCAAGCCAGGGAAGGGTAAAATCAACATTTCATATGAATCTCTAACAAACAACAAACCTTTAATAAGCTGTGGTACACTATCCGTTTAGTGAATTCAAACCCTCTTAGGGATAAAAAAATAATCAGGAGTACTGCAAATGAACGAAAAGAAATGGGTTTATTTATTTAATGAAGTAGAAAAAGCCGAAGCGAGCGTAGGTGGAAAATGGGATGACGTCCGCGCGTTGTTGGGCGGAAAAGGCGCAGGTCTTGCCGATATGACTCGCGCAGGCGTACCTGTACCTCCCGGCTTCACCGTTACAACCGAAGCCTGTAACGCCTATCTGGCTGAAGGTGGAAAGTTTCCTGCCGGTATGTGGGAACAGGAACTGGCAGCCCTTAAGGTAGTTGAACAGCTGACCGGCAAAAAGTTCGGTGATCCGAGCAATCCACTGCTAGTATCATGCCGCTCCGGCGCCAAGTTCTCTATGCCCGGAATGATGGATACCGTGCTCAATATCGGCATGAATGACGCCACCGCCGCCAGCATGGCAAAGCTCACCCGCGATGAAAGGTTTGTTTACGATGCCTACCGCCGCCTGGTGGAGATGTTTGGCTCGGTCGTGCTGGATATCCCCGACGAGGCTTTTGAGCATCCGCTGGCGGCCTATAAAGAGAAAAAAGGTTACAAGATTGACACCGAAATGACCGCTGAGGATTGGAAAGCTGTCACGCGCACATTCCAAAAAGTAGTAAAGGAAGAAGCTGGATTTGACTTCCCACAAGATCCATATGAACAGTTGCGGCTGGCAACCGAAGCCGTGTTCAAGTCCTGGAATGGCAAACGTGCAGTGGACTACCGCAACGCAGCCGGCATCGCCCACGACCTGGGAACCGCCGTCAACATCGTCACCATGGTCTTTGGAAATATGGGCAGCAACTCCGGAACCGGCGTGGCTTTCACTCGCGATCCTGCCACTGGCGAGCATAAACTCTATGGCGATTATCTAATCAACGCTCAGGGCGAAGATGTTGTAGCTGGCATTCGCAACACCGAAAAGATCGAAAATATGGCTAATGATTTGCCTCAATCCTATGCGGAGTTTGTCGAAATCACCAAAAAGCTCGAAAAGCATTACCGCGAAATGCAGGATGTGGAATTTACGATCGAGCGCGGCAAACTGTGGATGCTTCAAACCCGCACCGGCAAGCGCACTGCTAAGGCAGAAGTGAAGGTTGCCGTCGATATGGTGAATGAAGGTCTGATCACCAAGGAAGAGGCCCTCAAGCGTGTCACGCCCGAACAGGTCGATACCTTACTGCACCCACAATTCGATCCTAAGGCCAAGGATCAGGCCAAGAAAGCCGGAAAGATGTATGCCAAGGGTGTGAATGCCTCCCCAGGCGCTGCGGTAGGCAGGATTTATTTTGACGCCGACACAGCAGAGAAAATGGCCAAAGAAGATAAACAGGATGTGATCATGGTGCGGCCCTTCACCAAACCGGATGATGTCCATGGCATGCTGGCTGCTAAAGGCATTCTGACCAGCGAAGGCGGCGCCACTTCGCACGCCGCCGTTGTTGCTCGCCAATTTGGCGTACCCTGTGTGGTTGGCGCCTCCGAAATTCGCATCGACCTGGAGGCCCGTGTGATGGCCGCCAACGGTCAGGTAATCAATGAAGGTGAATGGATTTCTGTGGATGGAACCAGCGGCGAGGTTTTTATCGGTCAAATCCCGACCTCCGCCCCGAGCCTGGAGGAGCAGACCGATCTGCTGACCTTGCTCAAATGGGCTGATGAATTCTGCGCGACCCCCGGCATTCGCGTTGCGCAGGAAGGCTGGCCAAATAAGGGATTGCAGGTGTGGGCCAACGCCGACTATCCGGCAGATGCCCGCCGCGCCCGCGCTTACGGCGCAGTCGGCATTGGTCTGTGCCGCACCGAGCATATGTTCTTCGAGCCCGTGCGACTCCCCATCGTGCAGCGCATGATCCTGGCCAAAACCAGTGCGGAGCGCACCACTGCCCTGAACGAGCTGCTGCCTTACCAGCGCGCAGACTTTGAAGGTTTGTTCGAGGCGATGAATGGATATCCGGTCATCATCCGGCTGATCGACCCGCCCTTGCACGAGTTCATGCAATCGGAAGAAACTCTACTCGAAGAGGTCATCACCATGCGCATCAAGGGTGAGACCGCCGGTTTAGAGGCCAAGGAAAGCCTGCTAAACAGCATTCGTGCCATGCATGAGAGCAACCCAATGCTGGGTCTGCGCGGTGTGCGTCTTTCAATCTATATGCCTGAAATCGTTGAGATGCAGGTGCGCGCCATCTTCGAAGCAGCTGCTAACCAGACCCTTAATGGTGTGGTAGTCAAACCTGAGGTGATGATCCCTCTAACTGGTACGGTGAAGGAACTCAACTGGATCCAGCCACGCCTGGAGCGCATCGCCAAAGCCGTTATGGAAGAGAAAAAGGTCACCTTCGATTACAAGTTCGGCACAATGATCGAAATCCCTCGTGCCGCCATAACCGCAGGAGAGATTGCCGAAGTGGCCGAGTTCTTCTCCTTCGGAACCAATGACTTGACCCAGATGACCTTTGGCTACAGCCGCGACGACGCCGAACGCAACTTCCTGATCAAGTATGTGGAGGAGGGCATTTTGCCCAAGAATCCGTTCCAAACACTTGACATCGATGGCGTTGGACGGCTAATGAAGATGGCCGTGGATGAAGGCCGCCAGACACGCACTTCCCTTGAGGTTGGCATCTGCGGCGAGCACGGCGGCGACCCGGCCTCCATCGAGTTCTGCCACCTGGTTGGTAACAATTACGTCAGCTGTTCGCCGTTCCGTGTACCGGTGGCACGTTTGGCCGCGGCTCATGCCGCCCTGAAATACAAGGGTGGTAAGAAGTCCGACTACGAAGTAGATAAATAACCCCCTAGATCTGTTGTTCAACTACCCCCCTTTCTGCATGAGAAAGGGGGTTTTCATATTAGGCTCAGGCTTAACAAAGTATTACAAAATATTTAAACTTAAGGTACAATAACTGGCGAATATAAGCTTCCGATTTGGTGGATTGCTTTGATACAAAACGTAACACAAGCTGACATTTGAAATATGGGAGGATATACAATGTCGAAATATAAACTGCTTTACTTGATTGTTGGTTTACTGATCATGCTTGCGTCCGCAGCCAGGCAGCCCAAGCAATCCTGCGGTAAGTGTGCTGCTTTCCAGCGCCGGTTCTTTGGGAGAGATGGTCGATCAGCTATTACAGGAGGTCCGTTCAGCGTTTAATCGCGTTCCGCAGGCCGGTTCCAATGCATCGGCAGCGACGATCGAGGGGATTGATTTCGCTCCTGGTAGCTCTACCATCACGATGACAATTATCCCGGCGGACAAGAGCATCAACAAGGGCGAGCCAATCTCCATCAAGTTCAAACCCGGAAAAGAGTGCGTGTTCGGCGACAAGCAAGCTTGTGTATCAACATACCAGCCTTCACCGAACGGCAATGTGATCTTCGTCTCGGTACATTCCGGATTTGGCAGCGAAGCACAAGCACTGCGTCATGCCCTGGAAGGTACTAAGGTGACCCGGGCTGACTTTTCGCTCAAAGAGATCAAGGCGAATTTGAATCATATGGTAGGAGCCACGGTAACCCTCCAGCAGGGCACCCGGACAGTCGCCGATCTACAGATCAAGACCATGGCACGCGTTCCAACCCGGTCGATTAAAGAGTATTTCTTGACCCCGGTTGAGGAAGCACTCTCTTTTGCTACGGAGATGAATCCTCAATTGGAGGACTACTTGCTCCCGAGCGAAACCCAGATTGTGATCGAAACTTGTGGCTGGCGGGTAGTTGGCGAGCCCTGGGCAGACGGTGTTTCAATGACAACTGCCGGGGTTTACCTGGGTGTAATTCAACAAGCCCCCTAATCATTTAGATCTCTCTAGAGATAATAAAGGTTATGGCCTGCAAAGCCATAACCTTTATTTTTTTTGCCCGGTTTACTCTGTGCCCAGGAGCTTACTATTTCCCGGACACAGAGCGATCAGGCCAGGTAATATTACAGAGCTGTTCCTGCTACGGTTGCACGACCAGGGTCGGGTCACCAAGGATCTGGTAGGCATTCAATGCGTCGATCATGTACGGCTTGGCGATCGAGGCTTGCTGCCTGGCAGTCAGGATAGCATCACCGATGGTCATCCCCGGTTGCATCAGGTAAGGCATCATCGGCTTGCTGAGCAGATCATGAACGTACTGGGAAGTCAGGCTGGATGAGCCAACCACGGCTGCCCCACCCTGATTGCCGGAAACCAGCAAGGCATGCGCCAGGGTATCATGAGCAGGCATAGCAGTGTAGGTGTTCCAGCAGCCCCACTGGGTAAAGACAGCCGGCCGTAAAATATTCGTCAAGCCAGGAACGTCAGTCTTCTTGAACAATCCGACTGCGGTCCACTCGATATCCGCCGAGTGTCCGATGTAGTTGACCAACGCTACACCTTGATTAATGGCCCCTAACAGGGTCTGCCGGGCGGTCTGCACGTCAGAATTATCGAGATAAGACTTCTGGATCGTCCAATCTGCCGGCGCCAATCCCACCAGCTCATCACTGATCTGGGAGTACGAGTAGGCATCATCCTTGGCATCTGAGGCATAGACAACCGTCTTGGCATAGTCCTTCTGGCCATAAGCCAATGTCTTGGCTACCAACACCTGTAGCTCGGCTTTGGTGCGCACCGGGAAGCGTCCGATCGCCAGATCTTGCACGCCGTCATGATCGACGTCTGCATACATGGCATCCAACGGAGTATGCTTCACCAGGATGTGAGTTGGGCCGTAGTGCGATGGGATGAAGCTGATACTGCCGATCCCCGAGTAGTTCAGGTAGTCGTAGGTGTCACCCCCAACCAGCAGGACATAGCGTGTGCCCATGTTCTGATAAGCCTCGGCGAGGTAAGCCTGGATGGCGCTCGGATTGAAGATCTTGTGGCTGAACTGATCATACACATCGCGCACATCCACAACTTTGACGCTGTAACCTTGCGCCTGGCGTGCTTGTACCAATGGTGCCAGATCCTGGATAAAGCTCGGGTGGGAGATAATCAGGAGCTGAGCCGGTGCGCTGGTGATGTCTGTTTCTGCGCGGCTGGCGACCATACCGGTCGGGTCGAGCAGGGCATCGGAGGTATAGACGAGGTAAGTGGCTTGCTGCCCGTTGCCGGCAAACCTGGCCTGGTAGCTGCCGCCTGAAGCGGTTACCTGCACCTGGGTCAGGCGTGTGATTCCACTAGATATGCGATAAACCACGACCTCCGGAGCGCCACCATTCTTAGCCGGTAAGCCGCTCACCTGGAACAGGCTGCCGCTGGCTGTAAAAGTCAGCGCCCCGTTCTTGGCAATAAATGCCCGTGGGTAAGTAATCTGGTAGCGATCGATCGCAACGATGCTGTTGGTACTTAACTCGGTCACTTGGAGCAGGTTCGACCCATTGATGAGCATTGCACTGGTCAATGGCAGCTCCAGCTCCTGGTACATGATCCCATCAAAGGTGAAATCACTCAATTGGGTGTTATTCAGCTTTACGACAAGATGGTGATCCACCACGGATGGGAAGTCCGTGGCGCCCCACAGACCGAGCTTCAGGCTAGCTGTGGCAGCTCCTGCCTGGTAGCCATCCACGTTGATGCTATTCTGGAAGGTCGTGGGACGGCTAAGCCCAATTTCTTTCTCGAACCAGGGATCGTAGCTGGGGGCATACATGCCATAAGCGGCATTGTTGTCAACGGTCGCCGTTTCCATGTAGAAGCCAGCAGGCTGTCCGGCCGGTGGCATATTCGCGTCGTCCGATACACGCTGCGACTTGGCCGGGTCTGAGAGCAGTGTGTACACATTGGTGCGGGTGTAGATCGTATCGATCGCTTCACCATAAAACTCGATGTAAGCACCCGGACCAAAGCTGGCCGGACCGACGACACGGATGGCAATCGGAGCACCGCGGTTCACCATGGCGATCTGGTTGGTCGTGGCGCCAGCCAGGTTGAAGCCCTTAGCAAGCAGCTCTTCGTAAGTCAGGCGATACAGCCCGGTCTTGTTAACCTGTAGATCGATCGGTGCAAATCCATAGGACGGCGGAGCAGCATTGCCGCTGCCGATCACCATCGGCAGGTAAATCCTTGGGCTGCTGCCCAGCGCTTCGGCCAGGTTGAGCTCTGCCGGCTCTGCTGCTGTCACTTCCACTGTGGCTTGACCAGCAGCATCCACGAAAGCTTGCTGTTCAGCCTGAATCGCTGCCCAATCAATCGCGGTTACTTCTGGCTGGATGCCAAATACCTCATCCAGCTTGAACGGGCCATGCATACGCTTTTGCCCAAGGGCATCCACTTCTTCGACAAAGAAGGTGTCGCCCGTGATGCCGGCGGCTACAAAGTTGTAGGACTGCGGCTCGAACGAGCTGAGCGACTGGGAGGCGATGAGCTGCTGATTGAGCTGTACACGCCCTTCGGCTCCTTCAACGTACAGGTTGAAGCCGACATTACCCACTTCATTGGAGGTTGTCCATTCTATGGTTACTGCGCCCTGATCCTGTGTAGCTTTGAAGTAAGCCAGGGAAACCTGGGTCGATTCACAGCTATACTGATTGGGATGGAGCTGGAAATTCGGCTCCGGAGTGCTCGAGATCGTACCCACCGTATTTACTAAATCCAGACCGGGTGTATAGCTGTCCAGGTTGAGGATCAGTGAGACAATCCAGTCGGAATTCACAGGCAGTGGATCGGTCAGCGAGAAAATCAGATCCATACCACTGGGGACCGGGCCAGTTGACGGTAGGTTCGAGATATGTGAAAGGTAGGAAGTACCCGGCGGAAGTGTCTCGATCAAATCCACATTGACCGCCGGATCGGGTCCATAGTT
>JAGDMX010000155.1 GCA_017860725.1 Chloroflexota bacterium
ATGCTGCAAAGCTCCAGCCAGTACTGCCGGTCCGATATAGCCTGGGGTCGAGAGTGCTACCGGGCAGGCGCTGATACACAAGCCACACTCAATGCAATCCGATAACCTGACATACTCATTGCCATTATTCTTTCGGACTGGCAAGCCAGCGGGCTCCTCCGGGAGTGGCAGCACCGGGCGGTGGCCTACTTGCTCCATCCTTTGATAGAGCGATCCCATATCCACAACCAGATCGCTTACAACTGGGAAGTTCCGCAATGGATCTACCTGTGTGATTCCACCATTTTTGGCAACGGTATGGATAGGTGTGATACAGGTGAGCTTTTCAACCCCATTCACTCGCATCCCACAAGCTCCACAAGTTGAGTGGTGGCAGGCATGCGCAAATGCCAACGTGCGGTCATGATATGCCCAAATACGCTCAACCGCGTCGATGACATACTCATCTGGATTGACTTCCAGTTTGAATGTGTCATAATGCCCTGCCGCGTTTCCTTTCTGCCGGAAGACGCGGAAGGTTACCGTCCATAAATCTTTTTGATGATGAGACATATCCATAGCAGCCCCTTAATTTGGAAGGGTATAGAATTGCCGGTATGAAAGGAGCGGCACTTCTTGGGTTGAACACACAGCCGAGACGTTTAACTTCTGGCAGACTAGGTCCGCGGTTTTTTCCCCCATCAGGCGCAAAGTGGTAGCCTTGCCGCCTGTAATGGTCACCAGACCCTCGATGTCATGGGTTTCTTTACAGTCGTAGCATTTAAAAGTGCGAGCAATGCTACGACCGCTTGTGCCAGCTCCAATCAGTGGACGAGTGGCCATGTAGGCTCCCCGCATCTTTGCTTTTCGAATATTAGGGATTAGTTCTGCGCCTCGTTCCAGCATTAATTCTATCTGATCCTCAGTGACAGGCACATAATCCAAGTCTTCTACCTCGTACGATGTAGTGCCAACTACCATCATGCGCCGTTGGGGTAAGGCGATGTCGCCATCTGCTGGTGGGCATAGCCTGTTGATCGCCCTCTCACAAAAGCGCTCATCATATGCAACCATGATACCTGGTGTAGGTTTTACCGGCACATCAGCCCCGGCCAAAGCGGCAACCTGGCCAGCCCATGCCCCGGTCGCATTTACTACCATATCCCCTCGAATTTCGTATTCTTTGTTATTTGTCCGGTCTAATACTTTGACGCCGATCACATTGCCCAATCCATCCAAAATAAAATCCTTGAGCTCGGTGTACAGCTTGTACTTTGCACCATTGGATTTTGCCGAGGCGGCAAAGGATAATGCCAATCGCAATGGATCAAAAGTACCGTCTGGTACGGTGAATGCCACCAGGAGGTTTGGATTTATATTCGGTTCAAGACGTAATGCTTCTTGTGGCTTAAGCTCTTCGATCGGAATATGACAGGCTTCACAACCCTCTATGAATTGTTCGCCATAAGCCAAATCTTCATCTGTCAAGCCAATGAATAAGCCTCCATTCGGCTCGATCACCTGGGGGACAATTTTCCGTAAAATAATATTTTCATCAATACATTCAATCGCAGATTCATGATCTTTCACAGCATAACGGCCTCCGCTGTGAAGCAAACCATGCGTCCGCCCGGAAGTACCGTTGACAATACAGCCTCTTTCCACGACCGTTACATCGAACCCACGCAATGCCAGGTCGTGAGAGACCGCCACTCCGGTGAACCCGGCTCCAATGATGATTACATGTGGTTTATCCATACATCAATCTCCTGTCATATGGCAGTGAGGGCAATCATCCACCTCATTTACAATACGATCAATCTCTGGGGTCAACTGGCTGGGCGGGCCAGCCTTAAAACCAACTTGCCCGCACCAACAGGCATACCAGCCGAGATCCAGTTCACGAAATTTCATCCGATCCTGCTGTAAATCTACGACTTCCACCCCCAAGCGCCAGCGTGCATTGGTAATTAAACGAGCCGCACCGACTGTCCTCAATTTCTCAGCGTAAAGACGATAATGCTGG
This sequence comes from Chloroflexota bacterium, assembly GCA_017860725.1. Taxonomy (GTDB): domain Bacteria; phylum Chloroflexota; class Anaerolineae; order Anaerolineales; family UBA4823; genus CTSoil-045. The sequence goes on from JAGDMX010000155.1 coordinate 2,006, forward strand.
CAATGTCGCATTAATAACACCCCAACTGTTACATCTTCCGGGAATGGAGTATAACGGGCATCGGCGGTAATCACAACCAGGTTCTCGTGGGTGAGACTGCTGGGGATCAATCGGTTAGCTATCTCAATTGCATACACTTTTTGAACCACCGACGCAATCCTTTGCGCAAGACGCAGATCTCCTGCTCCAATGTCAAGCACGATATCTTCCGGCTGGATCTGCTCGATTACAAAACTGTATGTACGCTCATCATAAGGCGACCAGAGCATCTCCCAGTCAATGTGATTTTCGGTGTAAAAACCTAATTCACCTAACATAGCCTTCGAAGAACACGTTGTTATTTCTTTCTCCGTAGAAAACGATTGAAATATAGATTGCCAACAAATATTGCCCAGAGAATACCACCAAACATCAAGCCAATCAGGATTGCCTTAAAGATTCCAGAAGACTCGTAATAATTCCAAGTGACGAAACCTGCAAAGCCCAGGCTTACAATCGTCATAATGATCAACCCGGTACGCATTGATAGCCAAGACTGATTAAGAGCAGGCGATTCAGCGTTGGATTTTTCTTCATTATCTGCCTTCTTCTCTTTAGCGGATTTTTTTGACACTATCTACTCCTAAAATCACAGTATATTCAAAAAACACCTTGATCCAATTATTAACTAGCGACGCACCGGCTGCCTAGCTGGTGCGTCGCACAATCTTGAAATCCCGTTACTCTGCCAGCGGGCAGGGTAATGGGGGGTAGTCTCCCACCCCCCATCCATTACTGATATGCTTAGTGCTTAACCCAATCGAATGTGCGGGTTACAGCTTTTAGCCAGCCATCGTGCAGCTCTTTGCGGGTCTCAGCAGCCATCTTTGGATCCCATTCGCGATCCTTGCCCCAGTTGACACGCAGATCTTCAACCTTGGCCCAGAAACCGACTGCCAGACCAGCCGCATAGGCGGCACCGAGCGCAGTGGTCTCCGCCACTGTCGGGCGGATGACCGGCACGCCCAGGATGTCGGCCTGGAACTGCATCAAGGTGTTGTTATAAACCATACCGCCATCGACCTTTAGGGCAGTCAGGTCAACCCCTGAGTCCTTGTTCATGGCGTCCAGCACCTCGCGAGTCTGATAAGCGGTTGCCTCCAGAGCAGCGCGAGCGATGTGACCTTTATTGACGTAGCGGGTCATACCCACAATTACTCCGCGGGCATCGGAACGCCAGTAAGGAGCGAACAGACCGGAGAAAGCGGGTACGAAGTAGATGCCGCCGTTGTCCTCGACTGTGTTCGCCAGGGCTTCAACATCCGCCGACTTCTCAATCATGCCCAGGTTATCACGCAGCCACTGCACCAGAGCGCCGGTGATGGCGATCGAGCCTTCCAGGCAGTATACCGCGGGTTCGTTGCCAATTTTGTAGCCCAAGGTCGTCAACAGGCCGCTCTTCGATTGAACCGGTTTTGTCCCTGTATTAAGCAGCATAAAGCAGCCCGTGCCATAGGTATTCTTGGCTTCACCGGGGCTGAAGCAGGTCTGGCCAAACAGGGCAGCCTGCTGGTCACCCAGGTCGCCAGCTACCGGAATGCCCGCCAGAGCGCCAACCGCTGTGCCATAGACAGCAGAGGATGGCTTGACTGCGGGAAGCATCGCACGCGGCACGCCCATGATCTTCAGGATTTCCGGATCCCAGTCCAAGGTCTCAAGGTTCATCAACATCGTGCGGGAGGCATTGGACACATCCGTGACATGTACGCCACCTTTCGGACCGCCAGTCAGGTTCCAGATAACCCAGGTATCGATATTGCCGAAAAGGACTTCGCCCTTCTCTGCTTTAGCGCGCACACCGGGAACATTGTCCAAAATCCACTTGATCTTGGGGCCAGAGAAGTAAGTTGCCAGAGGCAAACCAACTTTCGGGCGGAAGCGATCCTGACCGCCATCCTTCGCAAGGTCATTACAGATACCACCTGTGCGGGTATCCTGCCAGACGATGGCATTATAAACCGGCTTGCCAGTGGCCTTCTCCCACACAATGGTAGTCTCGCGCTGGTTGGTGACACCTACTGCAGCGATATCCTTAGGATCAACACCGGTTTTCTTGAGAGCGCCGGCGATGACTTCTTGCGTGCGAGTCCAGATTTCCATCGGGTCATGCTCGACCCAACCTGGCTTCGGGTAAATTTGCTCGTGCTCTTTCTGATCCAATCCAACAACTTTCCCGCCATGATCAAAAATCATGAAGCGGGTGCTGGTCGTTCCCTGATCTACTGCTGCTGCATATTTAGCCATTTTTTACCTCCGAAATTGTGGTTTGGGATACGATAGGATCTCAGCCAACACCCAGGATCAGGAATTGCTCCAGGTGTCGGCTGCGGTCTTCAAAATTAGATAGGACGAAGTGGCCCCAGGATCCTGGTGACCTGCACTTCGTTCTCCTAGATAGCTGGCGCGCCCTTTTCGTGCAACCAGGGGAATTGTGCCAACCATTCCTTCACGTGCCGCTTCTGCAGAATTCTTCAATGCCTGGTTCAACGGTAGGTCATCGGTCATCGCTTGCTTTAAGGCATTTAAGGCCGGGGTTAAGGCATCTACCATCGTCTTATCACCCAATTCGGCCTTGCCGCGCATGACAATGCCGCTTAATGCAGCATCCATCGCAGATGTCCAATCCTCCAGAGAAAGTTCCATTTTACCGGCAGTCTTCATGCCCGCCTGGATGAAAAAGGTGCCATATAACGGACCTCCCGCACCACCTACGGTAGAAAGCAGTGTCATCCCAACGGTTTTAAATATTGTGCCGATATCTTTATCGCTCATCTCGGGAATTTTACCCATCACGGCTTTGAAGCCACGGTCCATATTTGCACCGTGGTCGGCATCCCCAATGGCGGCATCCAACTGGGTCAAATAGTCGCGATTTTCACCTAATATCTCTACGCAAGCTTTTATCCACTCCAGTGCTTCGTCTCGGTTGATGGACATACGGCTACTCCAGGATTTTCGGGGGGTCAGGAGACCTGACCCCCCGAAGAATGAAACTACATGCCCCACCGGAGCCCGACTGTCTTGACCGGGAAGTCCCAGAGCTTTAGCAGATCGTCGTCCATCTTCAACATTGTGATGGAGCAACCGGCCATCTCCAGGCTGGTGATGTAAGGACCAATCAGGTTACGAACTACCTTCAAGCCACTCTTCTGGGCGATTTCATACGCCTTGCGGTAGATGATGTAGAGCTCGATGGGCGGCGTACCACCCATACTGTTGACGAATAGTAGTACCTCGTCTCCATGCTTGAATGGCAGGTCTTTGATGATCGGCTCCATCAGCATCTCGGTGATCTCATCCGCGGACTTGACTTTCATGCGTGTCCGGCCAGGCTCACCATGGATACCGATACCGATCTCCATCTCATCCTCAGGCAGGTCAAAAGTAGGCTTGCCGACATGCGGTACCGTGCAGGAGGTAAGAGCCATGCCCATGCTGCGTCCCCAGGCTTTGACCTTGCGGCATACATCGGCAACCTGCTCCAGAGAACGGAGCTGCTCTGCGGCTGCGCCACATACCTTCTCTGCCAGAACGGTGCTGCCAACGCCGCGCCGGCCGGCGGTGTACAGGCTGTCCTGTACTGCCACATCGTCGTCAGTCACTATTGCGACCACCTCAATTCCTTCAGCGCGCGCCAGGTCGGCCGCCATCTCGAAGTTCATGATATCGCCGGTATAGTTCTTGACGATGTGCAGTACACCAGCCCCGCCATTTACAGCCTTTGTGGCCTCTAGCATCTGATCTGGTGTTGGTGATGTGAATACTGCACCCGGGCAGGCCGCATCCAGCATGCCATAGCCAACATAGCCGCCGTGCATCGGTTCGTGCCCAGAGCCGCCGCCGGAGATTACGCCTACTTTACCCTTGATTGGAGCATCCGCCCGGACGACAAAGTTCGGATTGAAATGCACCTTAACCAAGTCCGGATGAGCTACAACAATTCCCTGCAGCTCCTCCATAACGACATCATCGGGCTTGTTAATCAATTTCTTCATACGAGTACCTCCTGCATTCAGAACGACTTATAACGTATCAGTTGCCTTACGATTTCTTGGGCAGGAAATTAGTGACAAAAAAGTCGTAAGTGAAAACGCCAACCACACCACCAATGAGCGGCATGATAATCGGCACCAACCACCAGTAGGTGCCGGTGAATAGGCCAGTCGTGCCTACCAGTGTGCCTAGCAGGCGAGGGCCGAAGTCACGGGCAGGATTGATGGCATAACCACTGGGGCCGCCCAGAGACAGGCCAACTGCCAGCACTGTGCCGCCAACCAGGAATGGGCCTAGATTGTGCATCA
>JAGDMX010000156.1 GCA_017860725.1 Chloroflexota bacterium
AGAGTTGCCTGGTTGAGGGTTTCAACCTCATCAGGCTTTAGGTAAAAGTTGAGCGCTTCGGCATTGGCGGCTGCCTGCTTGGCGTTCTTGGCACCCGGGATGGGCAGCACCAGCGAGTTTTCAATCAGCCAGCGAATAGCGACCTGCGCCGGGCTTTTATCGTAACGCTCACCGATCTCGCCTAGCAGGTTCACTATAGGCGCTATCGCCTCCAGGCCTTTCCCGCGAAAATTAGGCATAAAGCGCCTGAAAAAACCCGTCGGCCTAGCGCCTCTGGTATATTTGCCGGTCAGCGCGCCGCTTGCCAGAGGTTGATTTGCGATGAGGGTGATTCCCAGTTCACGGCAAGCGTCCAAAACGCCGTTCGTTTCGGGTTGGCGATGTAAAAGCGAATATTCGACCTGATTAGAAGCCAATGGGACGCCACGTTTAGCCAATGCATCGCACGCAATCCGCATCTGCTCGGCTGAGTAGTTGCTGACGCCCACCGCCTTGACTTTACCTGCTTCGACCGCATCTGCCAGCAAGTCCATTAATTGAGGGATAGAAACCGATTTGTTAGGGAAATGGTGCTGGTAAAGATCAATTGAATTACGCCCCAGCCGCTTCAGGCTGGCTTCAAGCTCATTTGGGAAGTCGTCTGTCCGGAAGCGGAAGCCACCCGGGAACTTGCTTGCAATGACCACATCTTTGCCCCGGGCCAGCTCTCCCAGCCGCCGCTCTGAAGCGCCGCCACTGTACATTGCTGCGGTATCAAAGAAATTCACCCCTGCAGACAGGCTGGCCTCAAAGGCTTGCCTTTCTTCATCTGGTCCCTGGGTCCCTCCGTAAGCCGTTTTCGCCGGGTGAAAGCGAGCCAGACCTTTGGCGTCTCCCCAGGTCATCACCCCCACACCCAGGCAGGGTACGCGCAGGCTGCTTTTTCCTAAGAACTTGGTCATATCCATATTCGATCATTCCTTTTATATAATCTGCAAAGACCTGTTAATTCACCACTCGAACGTTCAGCAACCCTGTGCCCAACGCGCCCCATAACCGCAGCCAGAGAGGCAAGTACATTTCTGTTCCGCGTGCAGTAGTGATGTCACCTAAATCGAGGATATATTTCCAGCCGAACCATGTAGCCAGCCATTCGGCCACCCGGGCCTTAGCAACCGGGTCATTACCACTCAGGAAAATATGGTGTTCTCCATTTGCAAGCTGCCCCGGGTTTACCATCAGGCTGGCTGTTACCGTGTTAAGGGTTTTAACTACTTTCACTTGGGGAATCTCTCGCTGGATCTGCTCACCCAACGAGTCAGTGTTGCTCACTGTCAGGGATGGTGGCATGCCCCTGGAAAAATCCAACGGATTGGCGAGATCGATCAGGATCTTGCCATTGAGATTTTCATCGCCTGCCTGGTGCAGAGCGTCCAGCGAGCCTGTACCGCTGGTGGCGTTGATAATTACTTCTCCGTGCCGGGCCGCATCGGCGTAACTCCCGAGCCTGATGCCCGGGTTCTGTTTGAGCCAAGCGCTGAATGGCGGCTGGCCAAAGGGACCAGGTTCTGTGTGCGCCATCGTTTTCGCTACATCCCGCGTGCCAATCATTACCTCGTGGCCCAGTTCTACCAGCTTCGCGCCAATCGTTTGCCCAACTCCACCTGTTCCAAAAACACCGATTTTCATGGTTGTCTCCTCTGTATTGCTTTTCACCGAATGTTATGGTACGATACAGGTCTGTATCGACAGGTTGGATTATACGATACAGACCTGTATCGTGTCAAGAGGCAAATAGGATGAAAACAGAAGTCACCCCCAAAGAGAAGCTTTTTCAGACTGCCACCCGCTTGTTTTATCAGCACGGGTACCGATCGATCGGTGTAGATACGATCGCGGCCGAATCGGGTATCGGAAAGATGACGCTTTATCGTCACTATCCATCCAAAGATGATCTGATCATTGCCTATTTACGTGACAGTAACCGGCTCTTCTGGGATCAATTCGAGCTGATTACTAGAAATGCTCCAACTTCAAGAGAAAAAATCCAGGTGTTTTTTGAGGCGCTGCAAAGCTATGTGCTCTCACCGGTTTGTTATGGCTGCCCATTCATCAACATTGCCGCTGAGTATCCTGAGGCTGAGTATTCAGGTCATCAGGTCGCGTTGGAGCACAAGCAAAGCGTCCTGGCGCGCTTCCATCAGTTGTCGGAGGAAGCCGGCGCGCGTGATCCAGCTGCATTGGCCAATGCACTATTTTTGTTGATGGATGGCGCTTATGTCGCCGCGCGGATGTTTGGCTCCTCAACACGCAGCCCAGCCATTTCCCTGGCTGAAACTGCTCATCAGATTCTCGAAGCCTACTGTTGATTAGCCCAACGTTTCGTTTATCTGGAACTCAATGAGAAATACCATCACAGATAAGAGGAATTTATCTTCTTGTTATTGATCACATCTTCAGAAACATCTTATCGCCGTGTGCCTAGCCGTGAGCTGTTGCCGAACCAGCGACAGGCTGCCCATCTAAGGTAATCTGGATAGGCCCTAATATTGAAATCGCTAGATGAGCCACGCTTTCTCCTTCAGTAATTTATACGGAGTGATTAAGCGCTTAATATTATTATAGCTTAAGAGAAAAGATTCCCTCAATTAACGTAATCGCCACGATCTAGCCACGTTAAGACAACGTTGGTTATCTACAATGAATGTGAAAATGGATCACGATTTGAAAAAGGAGGTCGACATGTCAACACATTCACATTCACATCATATCGATAGTTGGGGTAAGTGGTTCCCAATCACCATCGTAATCCTGGCGGCAGGCATGATCCTGAGTTATCTGGTGATCACCTCGCTGCCAGCAGTATCCCTTCCTGTTCCCTCTGTAAACGATCCCAATATCCTGCAAGGATCTGCAGCCGACGCCGCTCGCCTGACCGCCCTGGCAGAGTTCTTCGCCGCCAAGGAAGCAGCTGGTATCCAGCGCGGAAAGACCGCCGATGCCGCCCGCTATACGGCTATGGCAATGTTCTATGCTTCAAAATGAATTCTTAGCAAGGTTGGAAACCCTTGAAAATGTTTTCACTCTAACAATATCAGGAGAAGGGCGATTTACCACAATAGAGTTAAAAATAGAGACCCTAAGAGCCAAACGTCCCTTAGGGTCTCTGTCTTAGTATGGACGGGTACCAATACCGGCCAGGTAACCATATCTGGCTATGAATCTCTCGACCTCCAGGCAAGTCAGAGCAGCTAAACGCTCAAACAGCTTTTCATCCCCAGCGGCATCTGGTTTCAGGCGGGTCATAAACTTATACGCCGACTGGTAGCGGTATGAATCAATATCTACCATGCGTACCTCGGTGCGACCCGTATCCGGATTGATCATTTCGTCGTACGGAATGGGAACGGCCTGGCTATGCTGTAAGGTAATGATGGCGTTGGTCCCGCCCGTCAGCAGGAAACTGACTGCCGCTTCACCCAGGATACGGGTGTACTCAATATCATAGGAATTGGGCGTAGCACAGCGTAATTCATACCCGAGCACATGCTTCACCAACCGGACACTGACACTTAATTGCCTCAAATTGCTTTCCAGCTCTTCTTTCAGGATATCCAGGAAATTAACTTCCGCCAGACGGATGTGCCCATGCTCATCGCGTTGCACGTTATCCAATGCTTTCAAATCTTCATGTGACAGGTTCTCTAAAATCCCTTCCGCCAGAAGGGCGACCCCATAGCTCTTGCAATCCAGCAGGCGCAACAGAATGGAAACCGTCAGGATATCCACCACTTCTTGAAGGCGGATTTCACGCCCACCCCATTCTTCAGGGATCAGGGTGATTGTCGCTGCGGAGCTATTACCGATGCCAAGCGCCAAGTGACCGGCCTTACGCCCCATAGTGAGCACCAGGAACCATTGCTGGCTGGTCTGTGCATCACGTTTTAAGTTCATCACCAGTTGAGCGCCCAGGTCGCGTGCCGTCTCAAAGCCAAAAGTTGGAAGATCTTCGGGGAGAGGTAAATCGTTGTCGATGGTCTTGGGGACATGGACCGACCGCAAGCGGAACCCCATCGATTCCTGGGCAAAATGTGCCACCCGTGAGGCAGAGTAAGCCGTGTCATCCCCTCCGATGGAAACCAGACTGGTAATCCCAGCTTCGCTCAATGCCCGGACACAGTTCTGCATCGCACTCTCCGAATGGGTGGGGTTAGCGCGTGCAGTGCGCAGGATCGAGCCGCCCTGGTGATGGATGTAGGCAACCGATTGGGGGGTCAGTGTCTCCCCTACAACCTTGCCATCCATCAAGTGTCTAAAACCATCGTATATCCCGATTACTTCAATCCCATACTGAGCTGCCTGATTGGTGACCGCGTGGATAACCGCGTTAATACCAGGGGCCGGTCCGCCGCCCACCAAAATCCCGATCCGCTCTCTCTCCATTTGAACAGCCATATTCAGCCCTCCATTGATCTAGTCCCAACCATTTGCCCGGTAAAAACCATTACGCAGTTACTGGGGCACGCTAAGGCACCCAGAACCCGTGATGGACAGTTTCAGCCTCATCTTCTAAAACCGGGCCAATCACTTCAATAACCCGCTGGCCGCGAGAGAATACTTCTCGACAAGATAAGCGCATTGTCTCGTTTGCAGGATCCGCTCCAGTTAACTGGAACAACCGCTCTTCCGCCAACCCATAAACTACCCTCCCGACTCCGCTCCAATAGATGGCGCCGGCGCACATGGCGCAGGGTTCAGTGCTGGTATATAATGTGCTGCTTGCCAGGGTCGGGCGGTCAAAAAGCTGGGAAGCCCCCCGCACCAGGTTCGTCTCGGCATGTCCAGTGCAATCGCTGGCGGTATTGACTGTGTTTTCCGCCTCAACCAGCACCTGGCCTTCGGCGCTGACTAGCAACGCCCCAAAGGGATGATTGCCATGCTCCCGGGCAGATTGTGCAAGGTCAATCGCACGGCGTAAGAACGCCAGCTCCTCATTACTCAGCATATTAGCTCCTTGATGGGGAAATATTTACGCATTTTAGTATATCATTATTGCAATATTCTCCATTGCAGGGTTACTAATAGGCAAATCGCACATTGGCGATTGCTTTTCACCGAACAGGGAGATTGCAGTTGCCTCAAACGGGCAGATGCAATCGCCTTGAGGTTACATACGTCACTTGACAACAGGATATTGGCAGTGTTAAAGTAATTCAAAGGATTGTAGGACAAGTCCAAGCTCAGAAATCAACCCGGCCAATCAGCAGCACCAGGAAGGCAACAGCACAGACCAGCGATGATCAGGACATCTCAGAGGAAAATCTTAATTAAATGCGCCCTTGGCCAGCTTCCACTCGACCTGGTCATTGAAAATGTCCAGGTTGTGAATGTCTATACCGGGCGCATAGAGCCCGGGGCGATCGGGATCAAGGCCGGCTACATCGTCACCACCAATGCCGCCGGTTTACCTACCCGCAGGCGATTGGACGGAAAAGGAAGTTTCGCCTTACCGGGATTTATCGATGCCCATGTGCATCTCGATTCCACGTTAGTGACTCCCGAAAACCTGGCGGCTTTGATCGTACCCCGCGGGACGACAGTGATGCTGGCCGATCCGATGGAAAGCGCTAACGTGGGCGGTTATCAAGGTTTACAGGCGCTATTAACCGGTAAAGATCAACTCGCATACCACCTGTTCATTGAAGTATCGTCCCGTGTTCCCACTGCCCCGGGACTGGAAACAACCGGCGGTGAGCTTGGCCTGGCGGAAGTGCGTAGAATCCTACGCTGGCAAGAGACCGTCAGCCTTGGAGAGTTAGACCCTTCCAAGGTGCTCGGCCTGCGAGATGAATACCTGGCGAAAGTTGGCAGCGCCTATCAGCGTGGCAAGATTGCCAATGGACATGCCGCTGGACTGTTTGGCCGTGACCTGGAGGCTTATGCCTGTGGCGGATTGGCCGATGACCATGAAGGTGTGGACTATAACGATGCGCTGGCTCGTCTCAGGCTAGGATTATCTGTGATGGTGCGCGAAGGCAGCACCGAGCGCAATCTGGAATTGATTCTGCCTGATGCCTTGCGTGAAGAGCTGGATACCCGGCATTTCCTCACCTGCACAGATGATAAACACCCAGACGATATCCTGGAAGAGGGACATATTGATTATATGGTCAACCGCGCCATAGCACTGGGAATGCCCCCGATCCGGGCAATCCAGATGGCCACCTTGAACGCGGCCGAGCATTTCCGCATCGATCACCTGGTCGGCAGCCTGACCCCCGGTCGCTGGGCGGATATCTTGTTGGTCGATGACCTAGCGAATGTTACCCCGCGCCAGGTATTTTT